>CAZOIG010000092.1:0-2924 GCA_964579235.1 uncultured Gammaproteobacteria bacterium | reverse complement strand
TCAAAACGCGCAATCATTTCTCTGCCACATCGCTAGACCAACTACCCCATCAATTGGCGTCACTGCTCATGTATGGCCACCAGTTTGCGGTACCCGTACCCGATATCGACCACACGCAAGACTTTTTGATGTGGGGCGGTAACCCCTTGGCGTCTACTGGCAGCATGATGACGGTGCCGAACATTGTTAAACGTCTCAAGGCCTTACAAGAACGTGATGGCAAGCTGGTGGTGATTGACCCGCGCCGCAGTGAAACCGCAGAAATGGCGGATCAGCACTTGTTTGTTAAGCCCGGCAGTGACGCCTTCTTGCTAATGGCTATTATCCGCGAGTTGTTCGTTAAGGATTTGGTTAGTTTGGGCCACCTGAAAGACTTGGTTGACGGCTTAGACGATGTTCGTCATGCGGCGATGCCCTACACGCTAGAACTTGCCGAACAACAAACGGGCATCAGCGCCTCGCAAATCGCAGAGATCGCAGCCAACTTAGCCAATGAAGAAAAAGCCGTGGTCTACGGTCGTATGGGCGTTTCGGTGCAAGAATTTGGCGGTGTTTGTCAGTGGGCCATTCAGGTCATTAACCTGTTAATTGGCGCGACTGACTCGGTCGGTGGTGCCCTGCTCGCCTCACCCGCGTTTGGCTATGTTCAGCGCGGCACTCCGGGTAAAGGCCATTTCGATAAGTTTCGCTCACGCGTCAGCAACTTGCCTGAGTTCTCAGGCGAATTGCCTGCCGTGACCATGGCCGAAGAAATACTCACACCTGGAGAGGGTCAGATCAAAGCGATGGTCACCATTGCAGGCAACCCCTTAATCTCTTCAACCAATACCGAGGCATTAGAAGAAGCATTCTCCAGTTTGGAGTTTTACGTTGCAGTTGATTTTTACATCAACGCGACAACTCGCCATGCCGACGTGATTTTACCGCCACCTAGCCCGCTAGAGCACGATCACTATGATCTGGCATTCTTGCGTTTGGCCGTACACAACAGCACGCGCTATAACCCTGCTATCTATCCGAAGCCCGAGGGCGCCTTGGACGATTGGGAGATTTTCAATGAATTGAGCGCCAAAGTGTGCGAACTCAAAGGGGTGCCGTTCACGCCAATGCCTGAACCTTTAAAGGTGATCGACAGCGGCATTCAAAGCGAGCATTACAGCGCAGCGAAAGGCTCAGAGTGGGCTTTGAGTATGGATAAGATCAAGCAAGAGCCGCATGGTATTGATCTTGGCCCGCTAAAGCCGAGCCTGACCGATCGCTTGGCGACCGACTCGGGTCGCATCAATATGGCGCCTGCAGTTTATCTGGCTGATCTGCCACGCTTGCTCGCGAAAGCCGAAGCGGCAAATGATAGCGAACATGATTTGTTATTGATTGGGCGCCGACACATCCGCAGCAACAACTCATGGATGCATAATTATCACCGCTTGGTGAAAGGTAAACCACGTTGGCAGTTGCTAATGAACCCAACAGACTTGGTCGAGCGCGGTCTTAAAGACGACGACGATGTAGTAATCAGCTCTCGAGTTGGCAGCGTTACCACAAAGGTAATCGCCAGTGACGAGCTCATGCCCGGCGTTATCAGCTTGCCGCACGGATGGGGTCATAGTAAGCCAGGCATCAAAATGAGTATTGCGAGCGAACAGCAAGGCGCCAACTGCAACCGTTTAACTGACGACCAGTTTTACGACGCATTATCAGGCAATGCGGCACTAAACGGTGTTCCAGTTACCGTAGCCAAAGCGAGTTAAAGTAAGCCAAAGCCAGTTAACGCCAGCCCAAGCCAGCTAATCAATCAAATTAGGCGCTGCCAGCAGATTAGAGTTGGTAATACTCTACGCTGGGAAACGGCTCGTAGAAGTGATGCAGTAAGCGGCTCCATTCTTGGTAGTCGCTTGAATTGCGAAAACCATTTTTGTGATGCTCTACAGTTTGCCAGCCTACCTGCAAAAGAAATTCGAGGTCAGTACCAAGCTTAGGTTTCAGCTCGCAAAAAATAAAACCGTCTTGCCGCTCAATCAACTCGCGCGCTTGCGCGAAGGCAGCTAGAAAATCGTCTCGTGTTCCAGGTTTGAGCGACAAATGGGCGACTTCCAGAACGAGCGTTTGCTCATTCGCGTAGGCAAAACGCGGTACAACATCACCGTCTGACGAGTGCACCGACTCAACAAACATTGAGTACGGACGACTCCATAAGTCACGCTCACCGTATAAAGTTTGGTACAACACCAAAGACTCTTCAGTCTCAGAGTGTTTAGTCAAACCAATTACCCTATAAAGCGGGCCTTTGTAATGTTGATAAAGACCAGGCTCTATCGTCTCGGGCGTATCAGACTTCAGCTTGATCACCTTTGGTGCTAAGCCATTTCTTACGTGCCGGCACTTCCTTTTTCGCCAACAGCATATTCATAATCTTATTGGTGTCGTCGCCAGGGCCAATTTGCATCTGCACCAAGCGGCGATGATCTTCTTGCATTGTTGTCTCGCGCAGCTGACTCGGGTTCATCTCACCCAGTCCTTTAAACCGTTGCACATTGATTTTGGCATTGGCTTTTTCCGACTTGATCTGCGCGATAATTGCATCGTGTTCTTCATCGTCTAAGGCATAAAACACCTGTTTCGCTTGGTCTATGCGATACAGTGGCGGCATCGCCACGTACAAGTGCCCCGCTTCAACCAAGGGACGAAAGTGACGCACAAACAAAGCACACAATAGCGTTGCAATATGCAAACCATCCGAGTCGGCGTCCGCCAAGATACAAATCTTGCCGTAACGTAAGCCGTCTAAATCACTGGAACCAGGGTCTACGCCTAAGGCTACCGATATATCATGGACTTCTTGAGATGCCAGCACTTGAGCGGATTCAACCTCCCAAGTATTCAGAATTTTGCCGCGCAACGGCATGATCGCCTGCGTCTTACGG
>CAZOIG010000091.1:0-3694 GCA_964579235.1 uncultured Gammaproteobacteria bacterium | reverse complement strand
TCCAGTTAACCTTACTGAGAACATAAATATTCCAGTGCTGCTGGTACACGGTGAAAAGGATCGGGTTGTGAACGTAAAGCACAGTCGAGACATGGCGCGTGCCCTCGAACGCTCAAACAAAGAATTTGAGTACATAGAACTTGAAAATGGAACACACCATTTGTTGGATGAAGAACATCGGTTAAACCTGTTTAAACATATGGATGTTTTTCTTCACCAACATATTGGCAAGGAATAGCATATAGGCTTACCGAAACTTGAATCCAAAACAGCCCAAAACGCATCTAAACTAGTAAGGATGCAGCTATACCGTATTTGCACGGAGGGCGCATCGGACTATAAGGAGACCCAATATGACAACGCCTGTTACCACCACAGTAAGTCCTGCGATGAGCGAATATAAGACCCATGCATTAATCGCATACATCTTGTTTACGGTGGGGCTATTTACAGCGATTCCGATTTTGATCGGTGCGGTGTGGGCCATGATCAAGAAGAAAGGTGCGCTGGGCACGCCCTATCACAGCCATTTGGTGAACACTACACGGGTGTTTTGGTGGAGTATTTTCTGGACGATTTTGGGTGCGATACTCGCACCCTTTATAATCGGCTTTGGGGTCTGGGCAATCGCGTGGCTTTGGGCTTTGTACCGCATGATCAACGGCTTCGCGAAGATACTGTCAGACCAGCCGTATCCAATTTAGCCTAAAGGGTTGTGAGCGTTAATGCTTGGCCAATCTAGGAGCTAATGGCAAGAACCCAAGCAATAAAAACCAGCAATAACGCCGCTTGGCCGTATATTTTCTGAAACACGAGCACTTCTTCGTTACGCTTAAGAAGCTGAACCCACGCTGTTCCAACCATCAACCCACTCGCGTAACCGAGCAAGTGCGCCATTAAGTCTGTGCGCTCGCCGCCAGTTCCCAAAAATCCTAATAGTGCGATGGTCGCAAACAGGGGCGACCAGCGGCGTAAGCCGTTTTGCATATAAGAGTGCCTATCGCTTATCGCAAAAATACCGAGAATGCCCAAGGCGGCGAAGACCATAGTCGAAGCGCCGATTGAAAGGTGTAGAACTTGGTAAAAGTAAGCATTCAGAGCATTGCCCATGGCGCCGGCTATCAAGATACTCAACCATGCCGCGCCCCGGCCAATGTATTGAGAAACCATTAGGCCAAACAAAGCGCCCAAGCCAACGTTGCCGGCTAAGTGGCCAAGATTCGCGTGCAAGGTAAGAGCCGTAATCGTGCGCCACCATTCGCCAGACATGATTTTTTCTGAATGTGCTACACCCAAGCTCTGCCAAGATCTTGCCAAGTCGTTACCCAGCACAGAATTATTGCTCGAGGAGAAGTCCAGCGCAGCGACTAATATTAAAACGAACGCGTAGATGTAAGCGCCAATGTAGCCCTCTGAGAATGGACGCATTGGCTTGGCAATTACTTCGGTTTCTTGATTTTCAGCCACATAGAGCTTGAGCTGCTGATACGCGGCTTCGGCATGTTCACGCTTAACCAGCAGGTAAAAATTATTGCCAGATTGAGTGAGGTAATTAGCAAAGCCGGTGGCTTCTAAAACCAGACTAAATTCTCTACATTTATCTATGGTTGGAGATGCGTGCAGTGCTACGTATTGCGACGCATCAGGGTCGTTGTCTGCGTCTTGGTTTAAATTACTCATTAGGCAATGATGCGCCCAAGATTGAAGATTTCAATGGCAGCAGCTAGGCATTTTCTTTAGCTGACCATTGCTAATACGGCTAAGATCAACATCAAGAACGTAACACTTAAACCAACGATGACTCGGTCCTGCAAATACTCTTCGGAGTAAACACCATCCTTAGCTAAACCTCGGTCGAGTAAATACTGCTTGAAAAATACGTAAGCAAGCGCTGTATAAAAGAAAGCTCCGGTGCCAATAAACGCGAACGCAAACCAAGGCAATAACACCATTAGATTGCTTAATAGCAACAACTGACTATGGCCTTCTTGAGTTTGTGCAATGCCCCAATGTATACCAGACATAAAGCTCGCGATGGCAAGCGAGTACATCGCCAAACTCATGGGAATATCGCTAATTAGCCACCATGACTCCACACCCTTTACTGCCGCCAAGGTGCCAGCAATAAAGGGTAAGAGTCCCGCGTAAATCAAGACGCGGCTCAGGCCGAATGCACTACCCATAGCTGGGAGCTAAGCGTTAAAACTGACGACTATTCGGCTTTCGGCGTGAGTTTCAAAAGTCGAGCATCTTTGCCGTCTTCCAATACCCATAGTGCGCCATTGGGTCCCTGCTCTAACTCTCGAATTCGAGCGCCCATCTCAATCACCTCAGCCACAGACGCTGAATCACCATCGATATCTAAGCGCACAATGGAGCGGTTTGCTAAACCCGCAATCAAGGCAGAATTCTGCCACTCCTCAAACACTTCCCCGGTATAAAAAATCATCTCTGCCGGCGCAACAGTGGTGTCCGTCCATACTACTTTTGGGGCTTCAAACTCGGGTCGGGTACTGTGATCTGGAATTTCTTCGCCGCTGTAATGATCACCGTCTGAAACAGTTGGGTAACCATAATCCGCACCGCGTTTGACCAGGTTTACTTCATCACCAAAACGAGGCCCCATCTCGGCGTTCCACAAACGACCTTGTTGGTCAAAGTCAAAGCCTAGTGGATTGCGATGCCCTAAAGACCAAATCTGTGAGGTAACGGTATCGCGTCCGTAGAATGGATTGTCTTCAGGGATGCTGCCGTCGTCGTTCAAGCGTAAAATCTTGCCCATATTGCTTTGCATGTCTTGCGCAGGGAAAAACTTTTGGCGCTCGCCCGAAGCAATGAAAAGGTAACCGTCTTTATCAAAAATGATTCGATGCCCGTAGTGACCACGACCCGCTACTTTTGGATACTGACGCCAGATCACCTCAAGATTATTCAAACTGCCGCGACCTCGTGCGTCAAAACTCAGCTCTGCTCGCGCCACCGCTGCACCACGAGTATCACCAACACCCGCTTCTGCGTAGCTGATATAGACCAGATTGTTATCAGCAAAGTCTGGGTGCAATACCACATCACCCAAGCCGCCTTGGCCACCATAATCTACATCTGGCACACCGCTGATCGCACGAGATACCTCGCCTGCTTGGCTAACAACGGAGAGTTTGCCGTATTTTTCAGCAACTAAGAGGCTGCCATTGGGCATAAAGGTCATTGACCACGGCTCGTGAAAAGTGGCTATTTCGGCGACGTCAAAGTTCTGTTCTGAGTCAGAATAAGCTGAAGTGGCAAAGAAAAGTGCGGAGATAAGCAAAGATAATTTGGCTAGTTTCATAGGTATACACCGTTGCTGTAGTCGATAAACGATTGATCAAATATTAAACCAAAAGGAATATCTCATAAGTCTAATGACACTCGCGTAATGACAAGTAATCGTAAGTAAACTTGATACGGGTCAATTCAGACTATGCTTGAACTTGCCACACTGTAGAAATAACAATTAGTAGAACACTGAGGAGCACACCATGGGCGACGAAATACGTCACACCAAGTTTTCAGCGGAGGTTTATGAAGAGTTTCGTAATCGTTTAGATATGGAAACCACAATCTTGCAACAGTGGGTCGATGAGGGCCAACTGCAATGTGATACGCCTTGGGCTGGCGGCGAGCTTGAGGCGTGGCTAGTGGATTCACATGGCAA
>CAZOIG010000090.1:0-2819 GCA_964579235.1 uncultured Gammaproteobacteria bacterium | reverse complement strand
CGAGAACTCTTCTTTAAGCACGGTCATGACCATCTTTGCCGTTCCTTCACTGGCTTTAAGAGCCACATTACCTTCAAAACCGTCGGTCACGATTACATCGACCTTACCGCTGTAAAGCTCGTCGCCTTCTATGAAGCCAGTGTAGTTAAGTTTTGATTGGTTCAGCAGTTGCGCGGCGCTTTTGATTTTTTCGCTGCCCTTCATTTCTTCTGCCCCAACGTTTAGCAAGGCAATACTGGGTGACTCTAAATTCTTGGTGGCTTTCGCTAAAACCATGCCCATTACGGCAAACTGTTTAAGAATTTCAGGTGGTGAGTCAACATTTGCGCCCAAATCCAGCATTAAAACGCTCTTATTAGGGTCGATGCACGGCATGGCAGTACAAATTGCTGGGCGATCTACGCCGGCAATCATTCTTAAAACGAAGCGCCCCGTGGCCATTAAGGCCCCGGTGTTACCCGCGCTAACGGCAGCTTGCGCATCACCGTCTTTAACCGCGTTGATGGCAACTCGCATAGATGAGTCTTTTTTGCGTTTGAGCGCGTGCGCTGGCGGCTCATCCATGCCCACTACTTCACTCGCATGGCGAATACTGAGACGTTGCGCAGCTTGCAACGAACCACCGTTGGCGGCATCGATCGCAGCTTGGGTTTGAACTTGGTCGCCAACCAAAACGATTGCGAAGTCTTTGTTGACGCTTTTATTCAGAAACGCGACAGCAGCTGGCACTGTCACGGAAAGACCGAAGTCTCCGCCCATGGCGTCAATTGCGATGACAACTTTATTCATAAACTGGTGAGCAAAAAGGTGCGGCGCTTGGCGAGGCTTGAAACAAATTTAAAAAGCAGATTGAGACTAAGAGCAAGCAAGGCCTAGGTATTGCAAGTAAGTATTGCAAGGATTGTTACGTAGCGGCTCGCCCATTGCAATCTCTAATCCATACTGCAAACTGGTTACAAGAGGCAGAGTCTTAAACTTAACTCAACTACTTAACTCAACTTAAGAAGCCTTAGCCTTTGAAAGAAGCCTTAAACTTAAAAAGGCCCCAATGAGGGGCCTTTTCGTTAGCAGGTGCTACGTTGTGTGCGGAACATGCCGTAACAACGCCCTGCTCTAAGCAAATTTAGTCAGCAACTTTTACGTTAACGACTTTTTTGCCGCGGTAGTAACCGCTTGCAGTGATTTGATGACGCTTATGCAGTTCACCAGTCATTGAATCTGTTGACAACGTTGGCTCGGCCATCGCATCGTGAGAGCGACGCATACCGCGACGTGATGTTGATTTTTTACTCTTTTGAACAGCCATTTTAAACCTCGTTTAAACTTTTAATTCAGTGCTAAACCAGTGGATTAATCATTGATGTAGCGGCGCAAACACTGCTTGCAGCGGTGGCCAGATAATTCGATCGCGAGATAATATAGATGTGCCCCCCTTAAGTCAAAGCAAAATGCTTGATTTTTCAAGGTTTTTGGCTGCTTTTGATCGCCTCGTTTAGCTTCGATTTTACGTCTAATTTGCAGCTTTAACTGGCCGGAAAGGTTTTTTCTAATTCAGCGTGTTCTACGGTCCATTGAATATGTGCGAACAAGGCCAAGAAAACGCTCTCTATTTGTTCATAATTGCGCTCTACTTCTTCGATTCCCCCTGCCATTTGGTTGTCGAAACGCAGGCGTTTACTGACTTGATCAATGGTTTCGCCAATGCCCTCCAAGCTTGCGTAGGCGCGCAGCCAATCGTACTTCTGGATGTTTTCGGTCATGCCTTGCATGCGCGGTGGCATATGCTCAATACAGCTTTGCAGTCCGTCGTAGGCGCTGTCGACAAACTCGTCAAAGTCGGTGTCTTCAAATCGCGTCCAGTGCTTGATCAAAAAATAATCAAAGGCGATGTCTGTAATCACCCCACTAAAGCGGCGGCGTTTACTCGAAAAACGTGTTTTAAGTTCTTTTACGGCCGGCATTGAGTCGGTGGTTCGGTCGATCAGCCGATGGTTCTGAATGCCTGCCAAAATTGCCGCGGGCAAGCGCGCCTTCAATTCTTTACTCGGCTTGAAATCGCCCATCAAATTGCCAGTAAATGACATGGGCGTGCGTTGTGAGAAGAACAGATGGCTGAGGTAATTCATCGATTCGTTAGACGTTTAGGCTGACGCTTGAATGGGCAGTAGATCTGGTTTAATGCCACTTTAGCGACGAAGTATTACATGAGCGGGAGTGCTTCTTGGCAAAAACTCAGAATTATTTGTGATTACAGACTGGTTAGTCTGTTGTTTAGCGCTCGCTGATCAAAGATAATGCGCGCTTAACGATTGCGCCAGATTTACGCTCTGGTGAACGTGCATTTGTAATACGCGATGCACGCCTGCAAGGAGAATCAAAAAATGATTGAAACACAGTCACCAGAGCTAAAGAAAACCAGCTCAAGCGCCAACATCACTGTGTGCGCGCTCTATAAATTTACTCGCCTAGAAGACTATAAGGCGCTACGACCAAAGTTTATCGCTCAACTCGAGCAGCTCAAGATTCGCGGTACCCTACTTCTTGCCGAGGAAGGTATTAATGGCACGATTGCTGGTGAGGGAACGTCAATCGAATCGTTTCTTACGTGGTTGGTCAGTGACGAACGCTTCAGCGGTATCGATTACAAACTCTCTTATCACAAAGAGATGCCTTTTCACCGTTGTAAGGTGAAGCTAAAAAAAGAGATTGTGACGATCGGCATTGAGTCGATTGACCCCAATAACATTGTGGGCACTTACGTTGAGCCAAAACAATGGAACAACATTATCTCTGACCCAGACGTGGTGCTGGTGGATACG
>CAZOIG010000089.1:0-3847 GCA_964579235.1 uncultured Gammaproteobacteria bacterium | reverse complement strand
GAGTTGGGCTTTGAACGGTGTCCAGACTGATTCTGCTTCTGCGATAATTTGCTGTGCCCGTGCTGTTTCGGCTGCTTCTAAGAAGCCCTGGCCGCCGTCTGTTCGAGTCACCTCACCGCTCTGCTTAAACGCGGTAAGTGTGGTGTCGAATACCGAGGTAGCGCTCTGGAGCTCATTTAAAACGGCGCTGTAGTCTTCTCCAGAATTATAAAAATTGTCTACACTAAGCAGTGTTTTTGATATCCGCTGCGAGAGCATCCGCTGACGACTGGCCAGGTTTACCCCTTCCGCGTTGGCTTCTACCTGAAACGATTGATAAAAGTTCAAGCCTAGTACAGTTAGTACCAGCAAGACGAAGACCACAATAGTGGCGATAATCGCTGAATAGCGACCTAAAGTTCCAAACATTTAGTACTCCCAAGAAAACATACGTATATCGTTCTTAATTTAGAACACGAATGTGTCTCTTTGATTACACTTGTATCGAAGCTGATTGGGGCTGCTTCTACTAAGCTCAGTCGATACAGCGCAGACCACAAGAAGCGGTGGTTCGCACTAGGAAGGGGGTACACAATATGGTGGGATCAAGCTCTGCGGCTTTTTGCTTAGACCTTATTCGGTCCGTACCCTGCGCCTACCTCTAAATCGAATTACCTATCGACGTCGACAGGCGGTTTTTTCACTAAGCCCTTTGAGACTACTAAAGCCGCATTTTGATTGACAACTGTGTCTTAACTAAGTGGGGGGTTTGAGCGGATAAACGGTACTAGGACCGCAATCATCGCGGGGCAACTAAACCGGCTAGTGAGGGTATTCGGCCTCGACAATCGATCGATTGTCCACGTCCCAGCTCAATTCGGTGTCTGAGATCTTTCTGGCGATCACGGCCGAGTGGATATATGCGGGCTCGTCTTTAATGCCAGCGCTGCCCTCGTAAATACACTTTGGAATAATGCTTACGGGATCGATCAGCTGAGTATCAATAATCTCGAAGCCCGTGGCTTTGTTGAACAGTGAGCACCACGCCATATCTGAGAAACGAAAGTAATCCCACGGTAGATCATGAAGTGGGTAGGAGTGATGGGTGAAAATCATAATGATCCCGCCTTGTTTCATCACTTTGTTGATTTCAAGCACGACTTTCCAGGGCATGAGTAAATGTTCGAACACATTCAGTGAATAGACCAGGTCGTAGTGGTCGGCCTTAACGTGCTGGCTAAGTTCATGTGCATCGCAAACAATATCAACACACTCGCCGTCTAAAACATCTACGCCAGTGAAGTCGATGTTGTCGGGTAAATAGGTGTCCTTGTTATTAATGCCTGAGCGGGCGCGTGAGCCAATTTCAAGGGCTGATTTTATGTCTGCGTTGCCGACTACATAATCTCTAAAAAAGTTGGGCACGAACTGTCGGTAGGGTCCTCGCTCGATACCGTGAATCTGTAAATGAGCGCAGATTTGCTCTTGTTTGAACGGTCCCCAGCCAGATTGAAACTTAAGTTGCAGCGCCAGAGTGTTCTCCGGAAGATCGTCTACGAGTCTGAGAACAAAGCGTGCATGGGTCGCATTTGAGTTATTGTGAGCATTGGCCACGTCTTGACTGGCGCGAACTTCAAATTTAGCTCGCCGCCATTGTTTGTGCTGGTTTAGATAGTAGATGCGATCAACTTTGGACGCATCAAAGAACGCCCATCCAGATACGAACACCATGCCCTGATGAGCGTTGAATTGTTCAATATTGTATTTGAACTCTTGGTTTTGGCTCAGCCGATGCTTAATTCTGTTCTTGATTCTACTTAGCATACGCACCTAATTTATTGTTATTTTGGAAATACGCCTAGGCGTTGGGTATCAGGAGCAGACTTGCTTAAAGCCTGCGGCGACGAAAGGTATCATATTTCCGTAGGCGGCTTTGAAGTCTGAGCTGTGGCATTTGCCATTTGAAAGTCGGTCGATTCGTCCTGTTTGTGCCAGAGTCAGGGTCAGCGCGCCCGATAAGTTGTGATAGCACCAATAGACCTTTTCTTCTGGTGCGTTGGGCAGTGCCTTTTTGATTGCGGCGATGAATTCTTGAACTAGGCCGTCAAACGCTTCTGACATGAGCTTTTCGCCCCAGGTTGCCGAGTTATTAACGTAGGCGATCAGCGCTAAGTAGTTTTTCCATCCTTCGTCTGGGCTTTCTTGAGCAATCTCTAGTGGTAGCAAAAAGGCTTCAATGATTTTCTCTATGCTGGGGCCTTCTGCGCCCGCTTCGGCCTGACACAACCTTAATGCGCGCAGCCGACTGTCGTTCAGTTCACTGGCACGGCGTGTGAACACGGCCTTGAACACATCTTCTTTTTTGCCAAAGTGATAGCCCGCCAACGCCAAGTCGACGCCAGCTTTGGATGCAATCTGGCGCATGGTGACGCCATCGTAGCCGTGATAGGCGAACAGGCCTTCGGCGGCATCCAAAATCCGATCTTTCTTTTCTACTTTCGGGCTCATCTATGCGCGGTATCGATATGTGTGTGGAGTACGCGGGGTGATAACGCGCAAACTTAGCATAAAAGCCAGTTTGAGTCTCACACCTGCAGTAGGTGGTCATTATATTTGTATTTTCAACGCTTGTTGAATATATTCCGATCATAGTTAATCAACCAATGAATTGCGATGACGCCAGAAATATTTAAATACCTGCTTACGTTTTCCTATCTAGCCTTGGTGTTATGGCTTTCATTCATCGGTATGCGTCGAACCACCGATCTCAATAGTTTTGCAATTGGAGATAAGCAATTCAGTCCATACCTCATAGGCCTTACCTTATCTGCCTCAATCGCCTCTACCGCCACCTTTGTGATCAACCCCGGCTTCATTTATGCGCATGGTTTGTCAGCATTTTTGCACTTTGGGATTGCGGCTTCCGGCGGCATTTTGGTGGCGTTTCTCGTGCTCACACGAGGCTTTCTCAAGTTTGGCGAGTCCAGTAACGCCGTGACTATTCCACAGTGGGTTTACTACCGATACCAAAGTGGTGGCTTACGCTTGTTCTTCGCCTTGATTAATCTGCTTTCTATCGCCTTTGTTGTTTTGATCCTATTCGGTTGTAGTCTGCTGGTTACCGGCTTGTTCCCAGTGGATCAAAAAACTGCTCTGGTTTTGGTGATGTTATTCGTGTTCTCGTATGTGCTCATGGGTGGCACCTATGCTCACGCCTATACCAATGCGCTGCAAGGCGGCATGATGTTGTTGATCGCGCTTTATCTATTCGTTGATGGCTTCGGGCTAATTGGAGACGGATTCTTCGAATCTCTCAGAGCCGTAGGCCCGGATTTTGCCAAGCCGCTGAATCCAAACTCATCCCTTTACTACGATTTTTTCTCAGTTTTTGTGGCCGGATTTGTCATCACCTTTGCGTTGATGCTGCAACCGCATATTCTGACCAAGGTTTTGTACCTGCGTGAGCCAGCTGACGTGAATAAGTTTATCGCTACGACTGTGATCGTTGGCTTTGGATTTAGCCTAATTTTGATGGTTGGATTTTATGCGCGGTTCGCAGGACTTGAGATCCCGGCTCAAGATCAAGTGGTTCGAGACTATTTGCTATTTCGATTTTCTGGTTCGGTATTTGGCGAGTACATGCTGACTTTTATCTTTCTAACCTTGCTCGCTGCGGGAATGAGTACGCTGGATGGCATCTTGGTATCTCTCTCGGCTATGGTGATCAACGATATCGTGGTACCCACTACGGGTCGCGCTGATCTTGGTCTAGTGTTGTCACGCTGGTTTTGGGTTGGGCTTGGCTTGGTCGGTGTTACTCTCGCCTGGACTCCTCCGGCACTGGTCGGAATTTTTGCGCAAAAAGGCG
>CAZOIG010000088.1:0-2167 GCA_964579235.1 uncultured Gammaproteobacteria bacterium | reverse complement strand
GACCGAGTTTTGTTACGCGTGATATTCACTGCTGTATACCTACAAAAAGAGGAGTTAGTTTAGTATTTCGAAAATAATTTTGCTGCCAAAATAGCCGAGCTGCAAGCATATGAAAATAGCGATAATCCAGGGCGTCGCCTGCCGACCGCCCATGCCTGACGCGTTGCGCTTGATTAACACGTAGGCACTCAGGGCCCACGCAAATACCGCAAACACGGTGTGGTGTGAGATCTCGAAGGGTACACCTAATACCGCTTGACTGAAGACACTTCCACTCAGCAGGGTTAGGCTTAATAAAACGAATCCAATCAGCAGTAAGCGAAACACAAGGCTATTCATGGTTTCTAGCGGCGGTAGAGCAGCCAATATATGGGTGCCCGAACGGTTTTTAAACTGGCTTTCTTGATACCGATAAACTAATGCTTGTATCGCGCTGATGGAAATGAACGTGTAAGCGAGAATGGAAACTAAAACATGCAGTTTTAGACTTAAGTTCGTGCTCGTGGCGATCAGTAAGGTTTCACCGTTATCGATGTTCCAAAAGTGTGAAAACAGTAAGGCGATAACGCACAGTGGGAAAACGACGACGGCTAAGCGACTGAGCGTCATGAATCGACACAGCACAAAAAACGTACCACTAAGAATTGCGCTGACCACTGCGCTCATTGAGGCAACACTTAGGCTTAGGCTTACCCCAGCTTGGTCAATACTCAAAGCTAAACCCACGGCGTAGGCTGTGTGTGCCAACCAAGCTACTAAACCCATAGGAATAACCCAAGTGGCGGTGCTGTGAGCCGCAGCATTTGAGTCTTGCTTGGCGACTTGTCCCACTCTCAAGCCTCTAAATGCTCTAAAAGTCGCCAACGAGTAAACGATGATAGCGACCCAAAGGGTTAGAGAACTCGCGAATGTAACTGTGTTGCTCATGTTTGGTTCGGGTTGTTGAGGTGAACAAGTTGAGTAGCCGTCTGAATGTTAGGGGCTGGCTACGAATACCAAGTTTCAGCGACGCTAAGCGAGGCTTTACAACAAAATTTAGGCTGCATTGCTAAGCAATCAACTCAAGCTGCGGTATTATAGTCTAATTACGTTATAAAGTAGGTATACAGATGTTCGAACAACTCGGTGATCGTCTGCAGGGCACCCTAAAAAAGATCAAAGGGCAGGCTCGACTCAGTGATCAAAATATTTCAGATGCGATGCGAGAAGTAAGGTTAGCCTTGCTCGAAGCCGACGTGGCATTGCCTGTGGTTAAGTCATTTGTCGCTTCGGTTAAAGAGAAGGCGATCGGCATGGATGTGTCGCAAAGTCTGAACCCAGGCCAAATGTTGGTCAAAGTCGTACAGGATGAGTTAATCAGCCTAATGGGTGCGGCGAATGACGAACTCAATTTGAGCCAAGCACCTCCGGCCGTTGTGTTGGTGGCAGGCTTGCAGGGCGCAGGTAAGACAACCACGATCGGTAAGCTTGCGCATTGGTTGAAGGTTCGGCAAAACAAAAAGGTGATGGTCGTGAGTGCCGACGTATATCGGCCAGCGGCAATTGATCAACTGCAAAGTTTAGCTGAGTCGGTCGATGTGCTGTTTTGTCCCAGTCAAGCTGACGAAAAGCCGACAGATATTGTAGCCAAGGCTAAACAAGCCGCGAAAAATGCGGTTGTCGACGTGCTCTTAATCGATACCGCGGGTCGTCAACACGTTGATCAGGAGTTGATGGTCGAGATTAAAGCGGTGCATGCAGCCGCCAACCCGATCGAAACCTTATTCGTGGTTGACAGCATGACCGGTCAAGACGCCGTGGTTAGCGCCAAAGCGTTTGACGAGGCACTGCCACTGACTGGTGTGGTGTTAACCAAGACCGATGGTGACGCGCGTGGTGGTGCGGCTCTGTCGATTCGTCAAGTCACTGGCAAACCGATTAAGTTTCTCGGTATCGGCGAGAAAATCGATGGCCTAGAAGCTTTTCACCCCGATCGCGTTGCGTCTCGTATCTTGGGTATGGGCGATGTCATGTCCTTGATTGAGGAGGCTGAGCTCAAGGTCGACAAAAAGAAAGCCGAGAAGCTGGTCAATAAGCTAAAGAAAGGCCAGGGCTTCGACTTGGAGGATTATCGCGATCAGGTCGCACAAATGAATCAGTTTGGCGGCATTGAAAGCATGATGGATAA
>CAZOIG010000087.1:0-1834 GCA_964579235.1 uncultured Gammaproteobacteria bacterium | reverse complement strand
GCATAGGCAGTTGGGCTGTGTGGTTTAAACGATCTTAGAACCGTCGATTTAAATCGAACGACCCAATGTAAAACAATTTTGGGTCGGATTAAGTGTACCCCTCTCTTAAAGCCTTGGTAAAGGGCCAGAAGGTGAAGAGAGTCGTTCTCAGCTATGCCAAGAAACTTTGGTAAAGCCGCCTTGAATACCTATTGTGACGCCGCAATCGCCTGATCTATCGCTGTAACGATTTGCTCGCTCGCGGGCTTCACACTGGACGCAAAATGCGTGACATCTTGACCGTTCGCCGCCACTAAATACTTAGTGAAATTCCAACCGGGTTCTTGGCCTGTCTTACTGGCTAAACCCGCAAACAGTGCATTGGCTGAATCACCAGTCACCGAACTCGGCTCAAGCATAGTAAAGGTAACGCCATAATTGATGTAACACACATCACTAATTGCCTCAGTATCGGCGTGCTCTTGTTTAAAATCATCCGATGGAAAGCCAACAATATTGATCTGACCCGCATACTTCTTGTTTAGGGCTTCGAGTTGTTCAAATTGAGGCGTAAAACCACACTTGCTGGCGGTATTAACCACCAACAGCGGTTTGCCCGAAAACTGCTCACAGAAATTAACACTCTCTTTAGAACGTAACTTTTGCGCTTCAAAGTTTAATAGTTCTTCGCATGCAAAAGCGGGTGCCGCGCCTAGCAGTAAGATGCTAAAGCAAACTAATTTAATGACTTGATGGTGTATTCGGGTAATTGATGTACGCATAGTTTCAAGAGTGTTAGCTGATTCAGTTGCCAGCAACCATAGCAAACTGCGATGAATGAACGCATTCACGTTTCTGAACTGGTGCGGCACAAAACTTAGCTTAGTTCGTGACTGACTGCTCAATCAAATCAAGCAATGCCTGACCAGCGTTCGAGAAACTTCGTTTGGCATGGTAAACCACGCCCAAGTCACGCTTGAGCTGAGTATTAAGGTCGATCTTAACTAAGGAGTCGTCGAGCATAGTGTCGGGCAACATCGACCAACCAATCCCCGCTACCGCAAGCATTTTGAGTGTTTCCAAATTATTGGTGGTCATCTGCACGTCTAAACTTAAACCGTATTCGTCGAAGGCTCGCTTTAATACCTGGTGCGTCTCGGTATCTTGAGCAGGCAACACACAAGGAAACGTGGCTAGGCCGATGACGTCGATGCCGTCCCAACTGCCTAATACGCTCGATGCTCCGGCGACAACATGCAGCGAATCTTGCCAAATAGTTTTTGTCACCAAGCCTTCGGGTAGCTCATTGGGCAGCGTAATAATGGCAAACTCAATTTCGCCATTAATTAAATCCACATAAGCTCGTTCGCTATCTTGAAAATGAATATCGAGTTGAACATTCGGGTACTGCTGGTGAAATGCCTTTAAAATAGGTGGCATTCGGTGCAAACCTATGTGGTGCGAGATCGCCACCGAGAGATTACCTCGCACTTCATCACTTAGGTTGGACGCGACGCGCTTTAGATCCTTCGCATATTGCAGTAAATCTCTGGCCTTGGGTAATAATTGCTTGCCCGCTTCGGTTAGACTTATTTGTCGGCCAATGCGGTTAAATAATTGTGCATTCAGCTCTTGCTCTAATCCAGCAACGCGCTTGCTCACCGCTGGTTGAGTAATGTTGAGTTTTTCTGACGCACGCGAAAATGAACCCGTCTGCGCTACTTCAATAAATGCCTCTAAACCCGATATATCCATATTCAATTCACACTATTTTTGACAACGGCTCTGCTCACTCTAAAATCACGGCTTGCATTCCGTTTTGGAATCGTTGTAATAATAACAATGAATTTGCTTT
>CAZOIG010000086.1:0-3549 GCA_964579235.1 uncultured Gammaproteobacteria bacterium | reverse complement strand
TCGCGCAGAGTCGTGCGAAAATCCTCAAGACTCTGACCTTCTTGTGCGAGTCCTGCAATAAATTGCTCAATCGTCAAATTTTGCTGCTGAGCGTAACGTTGCACACCCACGTTGACCTCATCGTCAGAGGGGTGCAGTTCTCTACGTTCAGCTTCTTGCATCTGCAAACGATCGCTGATCATGCCGTCTAAGAGAGTCTCATCAAAGTCGGGCGGCAACTGCGCAACACGTCCGCGCATTTCTTGCATTACCGCACGCTTGCGACCGTCAAACTCAGATTGAGTGATCACGTCCTCATTAACAATCACGAGAACTTTATCGTCGAAGTCAGTCTCCGCATAGCCAACCTTGAGCATCAAACCGCACAAAGCTAGAGCTAACGCGCCCCTAGAACAGAGTTTGCGCAGCACAGTGGCTAACGTAGCCCTGCCGGGACGTAAACCTTGACGTAAGAATTGATTAATCGCGTTTAATGTATTGCTCATCATATAATTTGGATCATGCTTTTCAAAAAAGCGCTGTTGTCGACTCGCCCGTTTCACACGGCCAGGCTGATTAATGTCGAAGCGAAGTAAAAGGTCATATGGGTAATGCTTTCGCCGAAGCGGCTATGCCGTATTAGTCTCGGCCTACTAAGTCTGAACCGGCTAAAGCTCGCAAGCTTTTACCAGCACGGATTCAGACTCCGCATCATTACCCCATTTTCATACCCACAAAATGGTAATCGCGTTCTGCCAAGCAGTCGCGTTGATTAAAAAAGTTTAAAGGCCAGCGCGGAAGCTACCGAGCGATGTGAGCTCTAACTCAAGAAACAAAGTCGAGCGTTTTTCTTCGATATTTCGATTCTGCAAACGCTCCTGGCCAATCAGTCTTACTTTCCAACAACAACTATCGTACTGAACACCAACACGCGTAAACAGGCTCTCAGAATCCTCTAGAGAGTAGCGCTCGTCGGCAAACACCTGCCAGCGGTCAGACAAAGGCCATGACGCGCTCAAGGTTAATTGATCCGTCTCTCGATCGCCAAATTTTGAGAAGTAATAACCGACCTGCACTCGCTTTCGATTGTCATCTTTTGGCTCGTAGCCAAACGATAGACGGGCATTGCGAATCTCGCTTGCGTCATGGTCGTATTGTACGAAGGTATAAGTAGTCCACGCACCTTTCGCCTCGGTACGTACTTCTGCTAAGAAGTCTCCTGCACCAGACTCGATCACCTGAGAAGAACTAATATTTTGCTCTAAATCGTCAAGGATATAGAGCTGACCCAAAGTAACGCGCAAACGCTCGTCGCCCGAATCATTGTCAATGATTCTTGAAGTCAAACCAAAGGTAACTTGGTTTGTATCACCCACTCGGTCTTCACCGAAGAAACGATTTTCTCGATAGATGTTACTAAAGTTATTAAAGTTCAGAGCCGCCGTATCAAAAATTGGTACATCGCTTTGATCCTCATCTGGGGCATAGACGTAGTAAATACGCGGCTCTAGGGTCTGGAGTGCTGACTCGCCAAACCATGAGGAGTTTTTCTCCAAATAAATACCAGCATCGACACTGAAAATAGGCACCGTAAAGCTAGGACTGTCTTCCACGCCTGCCGCCACATTATCTAAGCTGTAAGAGCGGTGATGCAGAGATAGTCGGGGTTTAACAAAGCCCCAGATGTTTTCAAACGGTACTTCGACATACGGGTTAATCGCTGTACGGGTACCCTCTAATCTATTTTCGGCTGCAAAGTCGTTAAACGTCGCGTTCAAACCATAGGATGAGTTAAGTGGCCCGCGTGGAAATGTTGTAGAAAACGACAGCGAAGGCTTACGTTCATACGGCGTTGGTCGGTTCGCCAATCGCTCATCGAGTATTTGATACTCGTTGGTACGTAAGCCGAGTCTGAAATACTCATTTGAATAGTCGAGGCGCGCATCTCGCGGCACGTATGAGGCACTGAATAAACCAATCTGATCACGTAAGTCATCGAAATAAGCAGTATCAGACACGTCGTTATAATTAATCCGCAACGATAAGTCGTCGGTGATCAGCTGACCGTATCGAACCGTCAACATATCTCGGTCCTCACCAAACAGCTCGTCGTCGGGCAGGTATTCACCATAGACCACGGCTGACGTGCGCTCGCTTTGATAGCGATATTCGCCAGTGAACTGCAATCCTCGATTGCTGTAGTAGCGAGGCGCTATGGTGGCGTCTTGATTTGGAGCAATATTCCAATACCAAGGAATCTCAATAATTTGGCCTGAGTCTTCGTCAGATCCAATACCCGGAATTAAGAAACCGGTTTTACGCTTGTCATCGAGCGGAAAAGACAGGTATGGGCTATAGAAAATGGGCAGTCCAAGAAAACGCACCGTGGCATCTCGCGCGGTACCAATACCGCTAATGCGGTCTAGCTCAAGCTCTCGAGCGCTAATCACCACGTCGTCTTTGCCTTCTGCGCAAGTCGTGTACGTCGTGTTTTCAAGAACCACCAAACCCTCGCCTTCCAGATTAACCTGATCGGCAGAACCACGCGCGGCAACCACTACAGTGTCGACTCCGCCACTACTGCTCAAGCTTTGCGCTAACTTGAAATTAGTGTCTTTCAAAACGCCGATTTGCGTAGGCGCGTGAACGTCGATAGCTGAACTACTGAGATAATCACCAGTAGGCGAAATCATTTCAACATTGCCTTCTGCAACCACTCGCTCAGTAGAGCGATAATATTCGAGTCGGTCAGCGACGATCGCCTGCCGTCCTTGAGACACTTCAGCGTCACCTTCCAAAAGCACAAGGTCTTCGCCTTCGGCTTGCATATTATCCGCTTCGAGCGACATCGCGTATTGCCCATCTTCGTTTGGCTCACCCGTTGGAGAAGCAAACTGTAGGGTGGACGGTTTACACACGCAGCCATCGTTCTTGCAGGCCGCGTAGGTATTAGAACTGAGCCCGAGCGCGCCTAGAAACAGCGATGTCGCCGCAATGAACTTGAGCGACGAACTTGTTTGCTCCGATTTTGCATAGCGAGCGTGTGTAAGAGACCGTGCTGTCGCTGATAAAAGCGTTGAAAGTACGCGCATAAATTAAACCCTCTTCCAATATTCGGATTATCCGAAAATTTATTTTTATATAATGCAACGATTATAGTGCAAGTTACCGCTAATGACTAAACAACCTCGGCGACAGTTTAACTTTTAATTACCGCTCAAATCAGCGAGACTTCTGACGCTGCGTTGACACACAGCCAAATTGGCGATTCGGCCTAACATTCCATAATAGCTATGACTAACTTCCACCTAACTGCAAACAACCGATGAACGCCGATTTGCGCAAGCAGCAAATGCTAACTTGGCTGCAAGAGACTCTTTCTTTAGACATTCTATCCTGTGAACCTGCCTCGGCTGATGCGAGCTTTCGTCGCTACTTTCGCATTGAGCTAAAACGCGATGTTGCCCAACCCGACTGGGCTGTAGCCGATGCCGAAAAGACTCGTGCAAGCGATAGCGTGGAAACACCTGCGAGTAAGACTTTCGTGATTATGGACTCGCCGCCTGATAA
>CAZOIG010000085.1:0-7713 GCA_964579235.1 uncultured Gammaproteobacteria bacterium | reverse complement strand
GAAAAGCTTGGTATCCCCTTAGAAGAGCAGAAAATGCTGGCTAATGTCGCAGTCGACGCGGTGTTTGACAGTGTTTCAGTGCGCACCACTTTCCAAGACACTTTGGCTGAAGCCGGCGTTATTTTTATGCCCATTTCAGAGGCCGTGCATGAACATCCTGAGCTGATTAAAAAATACCTTACTAGTGTTGTACCGGTTACCGACAACTACTACGCGGCACTCAATTGTGCGGTGTTTAGTGACGGCTCGTTTGTGTACATTCCAAAAGGTGTGCGTTGCCCTATGGAGCTGTCCACGTATTTCCGAATCAATGAAGTCAATACGGGTCAATTTGAACGAACCCTTATTGTTGCCGAGGAAGGATCATACGTTAGCTACTTGGAAGGCTGTACGGCACCGCAGCGCGACGAAAACCAATTGCACGCCGCAGTGGTTGAGCTGGTCGCGCATAAAGACGCCGAGATCAAATACTCCACCGTGCAAAACTGGTACCCAGGCGATGAGAACGGCAAGGGTGGCATCTACAACTTTGTAACTAAGCGCGGACTTTGCAAAGAAGATAACTCAAAGATTTCGTGGACCCAGGTTGAAACTGGTTCGGCAATTACTTGGAAATATCCGAGCGTGGTATTGCAGGGTGATAATTCCGTCGGCGAGTTCTACTCAGTGGCTTTAACCCACAATAAGCAACAAGCCGATACGGGCACCAAGATGATCCATATGGGCAAGAACACGTCTTCTACCATTATCTCAAAAGGCATCTCAGCGGGGCATGGCCAAAACGCGTATCGCGGCTTGGTTAAGGTGATGAAAGGCGCCGACAACGCGCGGAACTTTTCTCAATGCGATTCATTGCTGATGGGGGATCGATGTGGCGCTCACACCTATCCTTATATCGAAGTTCAAAACCCATCGGCTAATCTAGAGCACGAGGCAACCACCTCAAAAATCTCGGATGACCAATTGTTTTACTTAATGCAGCGCGGCCTTTCAGAAGAAGCAGCTGTATCAATGATCGTAAACGGCTTCTGCAAAGAAGTATTCCGCGAGCTGCCTATGGAGTTCGCTGTTGAAGCGCAAAAATTACTAGACATATCTTTAGAAGGCGCGGTTGGTTAAGCGCAGGGACTTATTATGAGCATTTTAAAAGTTACAGATTTACACGCTAGCGTCTTTGGCACGCCCATCTTAAAGGGCATTAGCTTAGAGATTAACGCAGGCGAAGTGCATGCAATTATGGGGCCGAATGGGTCTGGTAAAAGCACTTTATCAAACGTGGTTGCTGGTCGCCCCGGTTACGAGATAACCCAAGGTACGATCGAGTATATGGGCCAAGATATCAGCGAGTTGGAGCCTGACGAGCGTGCTGCAGAAGGCATCTTTTTGGCATTCCAATACCCTGTTGAAATACCCGGCGTAAGCAATATGGCAATGCTCAAAGCTGCAATTAACTCGATTCGCAAGTACAAAGGCGAAGACGAAATGACTGCTGCCGAGTTTCTCAAAACGGTAAAGGAAAAAGCGGCTTTAGTTGAGATGAAGCAAGAGTTTTTGAAGCGTTCAGTTAACGAAGGCTTTTCTGGCGGTGAGAAAAAACGCAATGAAATCTTGCAGATGGCAATGTTAGAGCCAACGCTCGCTTTGCTTGATGAAACCGACTCTGGTCTGGACATCGACGCCTTGAAAACTGTTTCTAATGGTGTGAATTCGCTGCGTTCTGATAAGCGTGCGATGTTGGTTGTTACGCACTACCAACGTTTGTTGGACTACATCGTACCTGATCAAGTGCATGTTTTAGCGGAAGGTCGCATTGTGAAATCAGGCGATAAGTCTTTGGCCTTAGAGCTTGAAGAAAAAGGCTACGGTTGGATTCAAGACGAGCTAAAAGCAGCGAGCTAGCCATGATTGCATTAGATAACAGCCCGGCTTTGACCGAGCACTTTGCTGAGCAAAGTTTAGCCGGAGCAGACTTAGATTGGCTCCAGCAGTTACGCGCTACGGCGGCGGCGCAATTCGCAGAAATCGGTTTACCAGAAATAAGAGATGAAGAATGGCGCTACACCAATCTTCGCCAACTTAAGAGTACTCCATTTCAAACGGTGAATGCTGAAGCGGTTCCGGGTGTTGAGTTGCCTGCAACGGTTAACCCGCGTTTAGTGTTTGTCGACGGTATTTTTTCGAAGTCTTTGTCAGACTACGATGAGGTGAGTGACTGCGTTATGCCTATGTCTGAGGCTCTCACCGAGCGTGCCGACGAACTAGCCGAACACTTCGCATCTACCTTGCCAGCGAAATCAGAGCAGCATGGTTTTACCGCTTTGAACTCAGCGTTTTTTAACGATGGTTATGCGGTGGTATTGCCGCGCGGTAAAGTTTTGGAAGCGCCTGTTGAGATTGTGTTCGTTTCAAGCGATAACTCAACCGCTTGCATGAGCCACTCGCGTAACCTTGTGGTTTTGGCGGCTAATAGCCAATGCACGATCGTAGAACGCTTTATTGCGCCGCAAGGCAGCGTTTACCTCGCTAATGTGATTACGGAAGTTGTGGCTGGCGATAATGCTCACCTTGATCATTACAAACTTCAGCAAGAGTCTGATGACGCGTTTCATATCGGCGCTGTGTATATGAATCAATCGGCTAGCTCACAAGTTACAACTCATAATGTAACCCTGACTGGTTTAGTGACCCGTAACGACATTGTCAGCAATTTGCAGGGGCAAGGCTCACATATCGAAATGAACGGCTTGGTGATTGGCCATGGACGTCAACACATTGATAGCTTTACCCAGGTCAATCATTTGGTTCCTAATTGCACGAGTGACGAATTTTACAAAACGATTCTTGACGATTCGTCGAGAGCTGTTTTTCGTGGTCGTATTGTCGTTGCCGAAGACGCGCAGTTAACCAATGCGGACCAACAAAACAATAATCTTTTGTTGTCACCCGATGCCGAAGCCGATTCAAAACCGCAGCTCGAGATTTACGCCGACGATGTTAAGTGCTCACACGGTGCGACAGTTGGGCAGTTGGATGATAAATCCCTGTTTTATTTGAACTCTCGTGGCATCAACAATGAAGCAGCGCGTGCGTTATTGACGTTCGCTTTCGCTAATGAAGTTGTCGAGCGAGTCAAAGTCAAAAGTATCCGTGAAGAGCTAACCCAATTGATCGCGGGTGAGTTGTTGCACGGTCTCGAAGATTTGGTCTGAGATCAGCGAAAACATTTAACCGGTACTGAGGCAGGCATGACAGCTTTAGCAGAAAAAACCACAGTCGACGCGATTGACGTTGAAGCAATCCGAGCGGATTTTCCGGCCTTGCACCAGCAAGTCAGCGGTCACCCCTTGGTGTATCTTGATAACGGCGCGAGTACGCAAAAACCACAGCAGGTGATTGATGCTGTGAAAGACTTTTACGAGCGTGATTACTCTAATGTGCATCGGGGGATTCATACTCTAAGCCAAAGAGCGACAGATAAATTTGAGGCGGCGCGTGAGACCGTAAAAACGTTTATCAATGCCAAGTCCATCGCTGAAGTGATCTTTACGCGCGGCACGACTGACTCGATTAACCTGGTTGCGCAAAGTTATGCTCGCTCAAATTTATCGGCGGGTGATGAAGTATTGGTGTCTGCAATCGAACACCACTCAAACATAGTGCCGTGGCAGATTTTGGCGGAGCAAATTGGTATCGTCGTGAAGGTGATCCCAATTAATGAGCATGGCGAGTTATTGTTCGATGACTATTTAGAATTGTTGTCAGATAAAACTAAAGTGGTTGCCGTTACTCAGCTGTCTAATGCCTTGGGCACGATTACACCGCTCAAAGAAATGATTGATGCGGCGCATACAGCCGGCTCAGTCGTGATGGTCGATGGCGCTCAAGCGGTTGCTCACACCACTGTAGATGTGCAGGCATTGGGTTGTGATTTTTATGCCTTCTCTGGACATAAACTGTTTGCGCCCACTGGCATTGGGGTTTTATACGGTAAACAAGAGTTATTGGAAGCCATGCCGCCATATCAAGGCGGTGGCGATATGATTAAAGTAGTCTCGTTCTCTGGCACAGAGTACAACGAATTGCCCTATAAATTTGAAGCAGGTACGCCGAATATTGCTGGCGTTATCGGACTCGCTGCGGGCATCGACTATGTAAGTGCTATCGGTTTAGACGCCATTGCCGCGTATGAAGCCGATTTGCTTGAATACGCCACTGAGCAGATGCTCGGCATCGATGGGCTACGAATCATTGGCACGGCAGAGAACAAGGCGAGTATTGTTTCGTTTTTGATCGATGGCGTACATGCCTCAGATTTAGGCACTTTGTTAGACCATCAAGGCGTTGCGGTGAGAGTGGGACACCACTGTGCGATGCCGGTGATGGAGTTTTTTGGCGTGTCGGCGACGACCCGCGCGAGTATGGCGTTTTACAATACACGCGAAGACATAGATGCGTTAGTCAAGGCAACGCGCAAAGCAGTAGACATGTTGAGGTAACCCATGGTGGATCAAGCCCAATTAAAGCAACCCGAAGAATTGCACCCAGATATCGTTGAGGCATTAAAGACAGTGTATGACCCAGAGATACCGGTCAACATTTACGATCTTGGCCTGATCTATGGTTTTGAAGTAGACGAGAACTATTTTGTAGACGTGTCCATGACGCTCACTGCACCTGGTTGTCCTGTCGCGGAAACCTTTCCTGGTATCGTCGAAAATGCAGTGAAAAGCGTTGTGGGTGTATCCGATGCGCGCGTAGAGCTCACGTTTGACCCGCCCTGGACGATGGCGAATATGTCTGAAGAAGCGAAGCTGGACTTGGGCCTTATTTAAGCGCTCAGACCGTCAATAAAATGGTACTCGAGTCCGACGTCTGAAATTATTCGGCGCTGTCTTTTGTTGCTGAGGTGATCTGCGCAAGACTCATAATGGCCTCTTGTTTTACAAAGTCCACCGCTCTCGCGAGCTGATCTAGATTGCTTGCGGCAGAGCCATTGGCTTTTTCGCTAAAGATGATGTCTGTGCCAGACCCATCATCCGATGCTTTGAGCTCGATAGTCCAGACTACGTTGACCGCCATATCTTGCAGAGGTCCGAACGGGGCATTGAGGCGTAAAGTGCTGTTTTCCAAAACCAACAATACTTTGCCATGCACTACGCTATTGGTCTCCCAGGTTTCTGACCAAGTTCCACCAGCGCGTAAATCAAGGTTCAAGTTGTTTGAGTCTCCCGAATAAGTATGGCTGGATAACCACCACTCGCTGGGCACTACTAGACGTTGCCAAACTTGATTAACGTCGAGCTTGCTACGGGCTTCGTGCTTGAGGACATAATGACTTGAGTCGGCGGACACCACCTCTGCACTTGCAGGATTAATGCACAGTAAGCTGAGCAATACGCTTACACCAATACTTCTCTTGAAAATTTTTATTATCATTGTTTTTGAAGATTCTACGGTCTAACTGGTATTCTTCCGCGCCCCGAGCCAAATAGAGCCATTGTTTTAGAGCACTGGTTTGGGGCACTTTGAATACTCAGTTCAGCCCAAAATTATATTTATTTGCTAAAAAGTATCACAGATTATGGAAAAGCCGGAAGTAATGAAGCTGTTAGAGAACGCTCATACAGCACAAAATGCAGGTGATTTTGCTGGCGCAGACCGATTTTACGCGCGTTTTTTTGACGAGGCGAGATTGGTCGATCCCATGGCGTTCTATGCGATTAGACTCAGTAATTGCCTGGTGGCGTGGAGCCGTTTAGCAGATGATTTTCCGGGAGCAAAACTTAGCCTAGAAAATAAAGCTCAAGAAATGCTGTTGGAGTATCAAAGCACGGGCGATCCGGAGCGGTTTCATGATTACGCTGCAATATCAAAACAGTTGAACGCAACGGCGCACGTTATTGAGTCCTTCGTGGCATTGCACGACACCGCACCTGAACAGGCCGCCAAGCTGGCCAAATTTGTTTGGAATGATTTACTCATCGCACAAGAGTGGCGCGTTTGCAGCGAGTTGATGACTCAGCCGCAGCAAAAAATGGACGAGCTGTTCGCAGTGTTTGATCAAGCCGCTAAGATGAAAGATCTCGACGAGAGTTTTAATACTCTCGAGTTTGATGAGCACATCGTCGATACCTTGTTAGGTGATGTTCAACTCATCGCAGAGGTGCTCAGGCGCACCGACCGTTCAGATGAAGTCATTCCTCTGGCTAGACAGTTTCAGCAGGGTGTCGAGCAACGCAATCACGCTACGCTGTCAAAGAAAGTACAAGCCCAAGGCTCATATCTGTTTTTGGGTCACTAGTGGGGAGCGCTGTCATTCAGCGCCTTCTTAAACGGTTCCTCTTGCTTGGCTAGATCAGCCAAAGCGCTGATCTGCAACGAACGGGTTGCTGCGACGTTCTTGACCAAAAGTTGACATTGGCCCGTGCCCAGGTATGAAGCGTATCTCATCGCCGAGTGGGAATAAGCCTTGTCGAATAGAGCGAACCAAGTCAGCCTGATTGCCCCTAGGAAAGTCCGAACGCCCAATCGAGCCTTGAAACAGTACATCACCTACCATGGCAAAATTCTGGCTGCGCTCAACGAAGACAACGTGTCCCGGTGTGTGGCCAGGGCAGTGTACAACGTCAAACTCTAGCTCACCGAGTGCGATGGTTTCGCCGCCTTTGAGCCACTGGTCAGGCTTGAATATTTCCCCGTCGAAGCCAAATTGTTGGCATTGCGCGGGTAGCATATCAATCCAAAACTGATCGTCTTTATGTGGTCCCACAATAGGGATACCGGTTTGTCTAGCTAGACTGGCGGTTCCTCCTGCGTGATCCAAATGCGCATGAGTGATAAGAATTTTATCCAGTTCCAAATCAAGTTCGCTGACGCGGGTTCGAATACGCTCGATCTCGCCACCCGGGTCGACCACAGCTGCTAGGCGCGTTTTGGTGCACCATACGATGCTGCAATTCTGCGCAAAGGGAGTGACTGGCAATATCTCAAAGCCGAGTGCTTCTTGGTTTTTGGTGTACATAGTAAGATTGGCTATAGTGATGACTGAGCGATTGCGTCTAACCAGTAGATCGTTAAAGGCAAGCGGTTGAAATATATAGGATGCCACAAAATTGTGGTAGAGGTGCTTACTAGAGCAGTGACCCAAAGTGTGCCGGATGGGTCGCTAAACTGATTGATTAGAGTGGCTAATTGAACTTATGAATACTACTTCAGACTTACCCGTTTTCGAGTACCAGCCTAGCATGGGGCTAGAGGATTTGTTGAAAGCCAGCCAGCCGACATTTGAGCGGCTAGGTTTTGTTATTTTCAAAAACGTATTAAGCATGCAGGAGTTGGATAGTCTGCGCACTACTTTACAGCCTTTACTGGAGCAGGAGCGAACCGGACGCAACGATTTTGAAGGCGAGAAGTCTAACCGAGTATACGCTTTGATGTCGAAAGGCGAGCCGTTTGTGGATCTAGCGACTCACCCACTGGCTCTGGGCTTCGCGGAGGCGCAGTTGGGTCGATCTTGCTTGCTCTCAGCGATGTTGGCCATTCGCTTGCATCCCGGTGAGTCAGTGCAACCTTGGCACACGGATGATGGCCATATCGATATTCCCTTTCCACGGCCTGCTTATGGGGTAAGCGCGTTCTGGCCTATGGACGACACCACCGAAGCAAACGGCGCGACTGAAGTGATTCCCGGGAGCCACTTGTGGGAAACTGCGT
>CAZOIG010000084.1:0-8223 GCA_964579235.1 uncultured Gammaproteobacteria bacterium | reverse complement strand
AGTTTAATCAAAACGCCGTGCTTTTTTTGAACAAGGACACTAACTACATTTGCTTCCATACTAAATTAACTGCCTCCAGCCTGAACAAAAATGTAAAAACTGCGCTCATAAAACTAGATAAATTTGAGCGCGAAAAAGACCTCTACGGATCAGTATAGAATAAAAGCCTAAAAAGGAGTAGCAAGCAAAGCATTTTACAGGTCATTTGACCATCAGATCACAAACACCAATACGGAACATGATCTGTATATCGCCCAGCGCCTTTTCGGTTCACAAATAGTTGTTTTTGCTGTGGCACACTGCGTGGCTGTTGACGGCGAGACTTCGCCCTAAAGAACCAATCCAGTCAATCAAAGAGCTGAACATGACGTCAGAACAGAAACCAAGAACCGTTGAGTTTTGCCTAAAGCTCAGTGTTATCAATAATCTGATTGCGTTGTTGGTAATAAAGCTAGGATGCGTCAACTCTGGGTTTACTTGCCAGGGCGAAGCGATGAAAGACGTATTGTCTCTTTACGCCTTTACGGTGTTCTTTCCACAACTCGCTCTTGGTGCAATTCTACTGATGGCGCTGCTGTTAGCCAGCAACTCCTTACAAGACTTCAGAGATCACAAATGGTGGACTTTGGCGATGATCACAACCTTCGCTTTGCTGATCTGGTTCGGTCTGTCTATGTAGCGTGTATGTAGCTTGAAAGCAGAAATCAATTGGATTAGGCTTTTTAAAATCACTGCCCTCTAAAGGTACACCGCTATCAAGATAAACAATTTCACGACCATCGAATCTGACTACGGCAAGTTCATCGTCAATCGGCACTGTGCTTTTCAGGCCGAGAGCCTAATCAAGACCGGAAAGCCACATATACAAAGCGAGCTGAATAATATTCTCGCCATAGTGAGCACCTTGCCTGAAAACAGTATTAGCGTAGATGCTGGGGCAAACATCGGTTTAGTTGCCCTGCCTATAGCTCAAGCAGTTCACGCTAAAAATGGCATGGTGTATGCCTTTGAGGCACAACGCATGATGGCGTATGCCTTATGTGGCAGTGCCGCTCTAAATGACCTAGAAAATTTGGTCGTCTATAACTCCGCTTTAGGATCGGAAAACGGCACGTTAAAGGCCAGCAAGCCCGACTACGGTGTTGCCCAAGATTTCGGTTTATTCAGCCTGGTCGATCAAGACACAAAGCTCGAAAACAAAGTGCAAGTCATTACCATCGACTCTCTGCGCTTGCCGAACTTGGACTTTCTAAAGATTGATGTGGAAGGGATGGAGATCGCCGTACTTAAGGGCTGTAAAGAGAGCATCAATACGCATCAACCATGGTGCTGGATTGAGTATTGGAAAGTAGACACAGATGAGATCAAGGCGCAGTTTGAGGGCTTAGACTACAGCTTCTACATTATGGATGACCTAAACATGCTGTGTGCGCCTGCCAGACGGGTGTCGCAAAATAGCTTTAATATTAATGCCAAGCAAATATAAGCAATATGGATTCGCTCAACCAACAAACCGCGTATTGCCCTTATTGCGGAGAACCCATTGAAGTATTACTCGACGAACAAGAGGTTGGGCACGAATACATCGAAGACTGCCAAGTGTGCTGCAGACCAATTGTGTTCAACCTTAGCATTGATTCAACCGGCGAGTTAAGCGCCTCTCTCAGAGACGAAAACGACACATTCTAGTGTCTTGAAGACTAGCGGCTTAGGTACGCCATCGCCTCTTCCATGCCTTTGAGCGACAAGGCGTACATATGGTCATCCATAAGGTCTTGAATGATCTTAGTGGACTGGGTGTGCTCCCAATACTCTTTTGGCGTGGGATTCAGCCAAACCGCCTTATCGAAATGATCGGTAAAGCGCTTCAACCAGTTGCTGCCTGGCTCGCGATTCATAAAGTCGATACTTCCACCAGAATGAGTGATTTCATAGGTCGCCATAGCGGCATCACCCACAAAAATCACTTTGTAATCGCTGCCAAATTTTCGTAGTACGTCAACAGTCGGCATTACTTCGTCGTAACGCAGGCTATTGTTTTGCCACAGGCCGTCGTAGATGAAATTATGAAAGTAGTAGTACTCCATATGCTTGAACTCTACTCGAGCCGCGCTAAACAGCTCCTCGCAGGTTTTGACATACGGATCCATCGATCCACCAACGTCAAATAGCAGCAATACTTTCACTGAGTTATGACGCTCAGGGATCATCTTGATGTCCAGTAAACCGCCATTATGCGCCGTAGAATTAATCGTATCACCTAGATCGAGCTCTTCCTCAGCACCAGTGCGTGCAAACTTACGCAAGCGACGCAGCGCCATTTTAATGTTCCGCGTACCGAGTTCGATGCTGTCGTCCAGATCTTTAAAATCGCGACGATCCCAAACTTTGACCGCACTGCGCCCTCCGCCTTCGCCGCCCATGCGGATGCCTTCAGGGTTGTGTCCACTATTACCGAACGGAGATGTGCCGCCGGTACCAATCCATTTGTTGCCGCCGTGGTGTGCTTCGTCTTGCTCTTCTAAACGCTTTTTGAATGTCTCGATCAGTTGTTCTAAGCCACCTAGGCTCTCAACTTGAGCTTTTTCCTCCTCGGTTAGAGTTTTCATAAACTCATTGCGCAACCAGTCTTCGGGGATCAACGCCTCGATGAAGTTATCTAGGCCTTCGAGTTCAGTAAAATGCGCCTTAAAGGCTCTATCATACTTATCGAAATTAGCCTCATCTTTAACCATCACGGTGCGCGCTAGATAATAAAACTGCTCCATATCGGCGAACGCCAACTTATGCTGGAGAGCAGTAATAAGATCAGACAGCTCACCGATCGTGACCGGCAAGCCTTGTTTACGCAGCGTGTCAAAGAAGTTGAGCAGCATCTATGGACCTACTGAGCAGGTTGATTACGCGACTCGCGTCGGTGCATGAAGGCTAAACGCTCAAGTAATTGCACGTCTTGCTCGTTTTTCAATAAGGCGCCATACAGCGGTGGAATGGCTTTATGGTTGTCACGGTCTTTGAGAATATCGATAGGAATATCGTCAGCCATTAACAGTTTGAGCCAGTCGATTAGCTCTGATGTTGAAGGCTTTTTCTTCAGGCCAGGCACCTGACGCACTTCAAAAAAGACTTCCAATGCCTCTTTGACTAAGTCTTTTTTGGCCTCTGGGTGATGCACAGCCAAGATCGACTCCATTGTGGCTCGGTCAGGAAAATTAATGAAGTGGAAGAAACAACGACGCAAGAACGCATCTGGTAACTCTTTTTCGTTGTTACTCGTAATAATAATGATCGGGCGATGCTTGGCCTTAATCGTTTGACCGGTCTCATACACAAAAAATTCCATCTTATCGATCTCTACCAGCAGATCGTTAGGAAACTCGATATCGGCTTTATCGATCTCGTCGATCAGCAATACGACTTGCTCATCCGACTCAAACGCTTCCCACAATTTACCTTTATCGATGTAGTTAGAAATATCGTTAACATCGGCGTCGCCTAATTGGGAGTCACGTAGACGCGATACCGCGTCGTACTCATATAGGCCCTGTTGCGCTTTGGTGGTCGACTTAATGTGCCACTGAATCAAACGCTTGCCCAAGGAGGCAGCTACTTCTTCGGCCAACATGGTTTTCCCCGTACCGGGCTCACCTTTAATGAGCAAAGGACGTTGTAAAACAATGGATGAATTTACCGCCAGACTCAGATCGTCGGTGGAGATATAATTGTCGCTTCCGTTAAATTGCATGGTGTACCTAGTGTGATAACAAGTGTTGAATCTGGTTTGCAGACTGCACAAAAATTGGTTCTTTATGGCTCCTTGGATAAGCCAAGCGCGCCATTATAAGGCAAATAAATAAACATTTTGTATGGTTAGACAATCTTCCCTATTCTCAAACCAGATCGAAGAGTTCTCGCTTCGCGATGGCCATTGCACGCTGATTCACAATTATCTGCAAGAATCGGCAGCGAGCGCGCTATTTGAGCGTCTCTTGGCCGAGGTGACTTGGACCCAAGATGAACTGTTTTTGTTTGGCAAAAAGCACCGTGCACCCCGCTTATCATGCTGGATGGCAGAGTCTGATTTAAGCTATCGATACTCCAATATGACTATGCAGCCAAAACCATGGCTGGACTTTATAAAAAGACTCGCAGATCGGGTCAGCGACACCAGCGAACAAAACTTCAATAGCGTACTCATCAACCATTATAGAGATGGTCAAGACTCGAACGGCTGGCATGCCGACAACGAAGCGGAGCTCGGGCCAGATCCGATCGTGGCATCTCTTAGTCTGGGCGCGCAACGCGACTTTAGACTGCGCCACAATCACAGTCGTGAATCACTCAAACTGGCCTTACCACATGGCTCGCTACTGATTATGCGCAGCGGTATGCAAACTCATTGGCAACACACCTTGCCCAAAAGAGCACAGTCTAAGGCCCGAATAAACCTAACGTTTAGAACCATTTACCGTTAAAATTGGCGGCCACGCAGAGCATGGGTGCCTCGTAAAGCTGCCCAAGCCAACAATCAACTTGATACAGCATGCCCATCTAGGGCCTACACAAAGATCACCATGGATTTTGAAACACTAAAACTCGGCGCAGAATCAGGCGCTAACTGGATCGCGGCTAACGGCTTAGAGTACGCCATCAATATCGGTTTAGCACTTGCGATCTTTCTGATCGGAAAACGAGTTGCGCGAATGCTCACCAATGCAGTAACGGCAGGTATGCGCAAAAACGATATCGACCTTGAGCTGGTGAGCTTTGTTGATAGCTTGATGTATTGGGTTCTGTTCGTTGTTATCGCGATTGCAGCTCTAGGCCAACTCGGGATCGAAACGGCGTCGTTTCTAGCGATTTTGGGTGCCGCGGGTTTAGCCATTGGCTTGGCCCTGCAAGGTTCGCTTTCCAACTTCGCCGCGGGCGTACTGATTATCATGCTGCGCCCGTTCAATGTCGGCGATTGGGTCGAGGTGGCGGGGCAGTCTGGCTCAGTTCGGAGCATCCGGATTTTTACATCGGAATTACGAACTGGTGACAACAAAGCCATCATTATTCCTAATTCTCAGATCCTTGAGAGCACGATTATTAACTATACGGTAACCGGTACGCGACGTGTTGATATGGTGTTTGGTATAGGCTATGACGATGATATCGCTGCGGCCAAGAAGATCATTGAGCAAGCGCTGTCTGATGAGGAACGCATTTTGGACGACCCCGCCCCAGCTGTTTTTGTCGCAGAATTGGGTGCCAGTAGTGTGGATTTTGCGGTACGCCCGTGGGTAAACTCAGCGGATTACTGGGGTGTGAAGTCAGCGGTGACTGAGAAGATCAAAAATGAATTTGACGCTAACAATATTTCAATTCCATACCCAACTACAACAGTTACTTATCAGGACGGCGCCAAAACGGCTTAGCCTTCGAGCAAAAATATTCCTGAATATATCTAAGTCTTGCTTTTGCGGAATCCGTCATCCTAAACAAGCTTAACCATAAAATCATAATGTCTAATACAACAGAAAGTCCAAACACCTCGATCGTCGCGGCGCTAACTGAAGCACAGTCGGCACTGACTGCCTTACTCAGCAATCATGCAGAATTAAACAAAATCGATCGTGCGGCGCAAAGCATGATCGAGTGTTTAAGCAAGCAAGGCACTATTTTTTCTTGTGGTAATGGGGGTTCAATGTGCGATGCAATGCACTTTGCAGAGGAACTGACTGGCCGCTACCGCAAGAACCGAAAAGGTTATGCAGCGGTTTCAATCAGTGACCCGAGTCACCTCAGCTGTGTTGCGAATGACTTTGGCTACGAAGAAGTGTTTTCGCGTTACTTGCAAAGCCATGGCGCAGCGGGTGACTGCCTGGTCGCCTTGACCACCTCTGGAAACAGCAAAAATGTGATCAAAGCGGTCGAGTACGCGCAGCAAGAAGGCATTACAAGCATCGTCCTGGCCGGCCGAGTTAACCCTGATTTAGCGGCCATGAGCGATCTGTACATCTGCACCGCGGGCGGCGAATTTGCCGACCGTGTTCAAGAATTGCACATCAAGCTTTTGCACATTTTTATCGAGCAAATAGAACGACACTTTCACCCAGAGCTGTACGCCTAGCCAAGCTTGTGGATTCCGAGCAGTGGCATCTTGGCGACTCGTTCTCCCTAAGCAAGCTCACCAGCTAACCCAGGCTAAGCTGACCTCATTATGATCAATACTCAATCACCGCTTTGGCAATCAACAACCAATCGTTTGATTGCAGTGTGCGTCGTCGCTTACTTTTTGGTCGAGGGCATTTTTCAAGGCACGCCAAGCGGCTTAGAGCTTTACTACTTTGAGCATCCCGACTTTCGTTTGTGGCAACCGCTGACCAGTATCTTCTTGCACGGAGGTATAGTGCATCTTGCGCTGAATATGTTTGTGCTGTGGTCTTTTGGAAGAATTCTAGAGCAGGTTTGGGGCGCCTCTCGTTTCTTATTGTTTTTCTTGTTGTGCGGAATTGGCGCAGGGCTCATCTCTCTGCTGGTTAACTACTTTAGTTATCACGGGCAAATAAGCGAATTGATGTCGGCAGGGGCGAGCCTTGGAGACTTAAACGGCTTAGTGCAGCAAGGCCAAATCAGTCAATCACTATTGCAGATTTCAAGCAAGGAAGAGCTTTCACAGCTCTACTACTTATACAACGCACCCATGGTAGGCGCCTCAGGCGCAATCTACGGGATCTTAGTTGCCTTCGCGATATTGTTCCCTAATTTCAAGCTGCAACTTATTTTCTTACCGATTCCACTTGCTGCAAAATACTTTGTGCCCATTTTGTTGTCCATCGACCTTTTAGCGGGATTCACGGGCGTATCGATCTTCGGTCTAAACGTAGCGCATTTCGCGCATGTGGGCGGGGCGATCGTAGGCTTCGTCTTAGTGATGCTGTGGATGCAACAAGCTAAGCAAAGCTGAACGTTCGGATCAGCAAAGCCAAGCCCAGGGCAATCATAAGTAACATTGCTGCGCGCCTGTACACATCATCACTCAAGCGTTTACGTAGGCGATTTCCCCACCACACGCCAAACGCTACGGGCAATATCCCTAAGCTGAACAGAGCACTGCTTTGCAAGTCTAAAGTACCGAACTGATTCAAAGCCGCCAGCATAATAAGACTACAAAATGTAAAGCTCATATTGATCGTCTGTACCAATACGGTTTTTGAAATTGGTAGTGACAGCAAGTAAGGCATGATCGGGAATATTTGCGAGCCGGTTGCGCCGTTGACTACGCCCGTTGAGAATCCCACGAAGGGGTTAAGCGCACCACGCCAACGCTTAGAAAGTCGAAACGCTCGATTTCGGTAGCCCCACACCCCGTAAACGATCAACACGCTGCTGAGTATCATTATCGACGGATCGGTATTCTCTTGGCGCAATAACTGTAAGCCAATCAGCATGCCGGGTAAGGCCATCAACAGCATTGACCAAAACAATCTCAGCGAGAGGCGCACTTTGCCAGCATCAACCATGACGATCAAATTGCTCAGCAGGGAAGGAATCAGCACCACTGAGATCGCAGTTTTCAAATCGACAACGTGTACTAACATCGCTAGACAAAGAGTTGAAAAACCCAGTCCCAGCGACCCTTTTATGAAGGCACAAAGGATGAGAGCTATAAAAATATAGACAATCTGAAATTCAGTCACAGACGTTCACTAATGCGATGGCAAAAGCACGGCCAACGAATCAGCCGAGGCCGCCATTCGCTGTGCAGCGATGAGTGCGCGTTGACCACTTCGACAAGCGAACACAAGCTCATTGTGGGCGGGCAAGCTAGTCGCTGGTCCAATTTCAGCCAATGGAATATTAACCACGTTTTTATAAGGTAATGCAGCGGCGGCGACTTCGTCTGCTTCTCTTACGTCGACAATCAATGCGCGAGCAGAGAGCTCATTCGCTCGGCTAGCACCAATAAAGGGAATATTGGGTGTAGAGGGCTGTTCAGAACGCTGTGCATTCATCTGTATGCCGTGGACGCTATAATCCCACAACTCAAACTGCCAAAGTGTTGAATCAATCGACTCCGTGCTTAAATACTTGAGCGTTTCTTGCGCTTGCACCGCCGCAATAGCCGCCACCGATGGACCGGTTACACCCACGATATCGCAAGACATTTGTTGGTCTGGCACCAAAGGGAAAACTGACCTAAAGCTCGCTAAGGCAAGTGAGTCGCGTCCACAAAAA
>CAZOIG010000083.1:0-4635 GCA_964579235.1 uncultured Gammaproteobacteria bacterium | reverse complement strand
GCGATAACTTCGTTGCTGGCCCTCGAGCTGGGATCGACCTATCTGGTAGCGACAACGTTGCGATTGGTGATAACGCCGGCAGAGACATGAGCGGCGATTTCAATTTGGTCATGGGCAGTGAAGCTGGACGTGATTTGGAAGGTTACGACAATGTCGCGTTTGGTGACAATGCGGGCCGCTACCTAAGCGGTGATGATAACTTTGCTGTCGGCGATAACGCAGGTTACGGCCTAGACGGCGACGATAACCTCGTGATGGGCGAGGACGCAGGTCGAAATCTAGATGGCGATGCGAACATAGCAATGGGTACCGATTCAGGAAGGGGCCTAACGGGAAATGACAATGTCGCATTAGGTGACGACTCTGGTCGAGACTTGACCGGTAACGATAACCTGCTGATGGGCGACGATGCCGGCAGAGACCTTGTTGGCGATAACAATCTTGCACTTGGCGAGAGCTCTGGCGCGCAAATGACTGGGGACAACAATATCGCGAACGGTGCTTATTCTGCTTACCAAATGACCGGCGACTTCAATGTTGCTACAGGAGATAATGCTGGCCGTGGTATGGAGGGCAATAACAATGTCGCTTCTGGTCGTTCAGCAGGTCGAAATATGGACGGTAATAATAATGTAGCCACTGGTAGAGCCGCCGGACGAAACATGGTCGGCAATGATAATGTTGCCAGTGGCCGAAACTCGGGCCGAGATATGGTCGGCAGTAATAATGTTGCCAGCGGTAGAAGTTCGGGCCGCGGAATGATCGGCAGTTATAACATAGCAAGCGGTGCTTATTCTGGTGACGCAATGTCTGGCAGCAACAATGTTGCTACTGGAAATAATGCAGGTCGTGGATTAATCGGTGATCGAAATATTGTCTCTGGTCAAAATGCTGGGTTCAATATGTCAGGCTCAGACAATTTAGCCAGTGGTTTCAATGCTGGTCGCGGGATGCAGGGTAACAACAACGTTGTGTCTGGTAGAACTGCTGGATTTAATATGGTCGGCAGTAACAATGTGGCATCTGGTCTAAACGCTGGCAGCGGCATGGTTGGCAGCGACAATGTTGCAACAGGCCGAGATGCTGGTAACGGCATGAGCGGTAACAATAATACAGCGACTGGACGCAGCGCCGGTTACAGCATGAGCGGAAATTTAAACTCTGCAACGGGCGCCTACTCTGGTTCAGGCTCTAATGGCAGCTATAACGCTATGAACGGCGTTAATTCTGGCCTTAATATGACTGGCGATGCAAATGTTGCGACCGGCGCATTTGCAGGTGCGGGATCTTATGGAAGCTTAAACAGCATGACCGGTGCTGGTGCTGGTGCATACATGTCTGGCTATGCTAACGTTGCTAATGGTGTTGGTGCTGGAGCTGGTTCTTACGGGAGTTTGAACAGCATGACAGGCGCAGGCGCAGGCCTTTTGATGTCTGGCTATGCTAACGTCGCTAACGGTGTTGGAGCGGGTGCTTTGTCTCAAGGCAGCTTGAACACAATGAGCGGTGCTGGAGCGGGCGTTTATATGTCTGGCTATGCTAACGTCGCTAACGGTGTTGGAGCGGGTGCTTTGTCGCAAGGCAGCTTGAATACGATGAGCGGCGCTGGCGCTGGTGTGTATATGTCAGGTTACGCCAATGTTGCGACGGGCGCTGGTGCTGGCGTGGGTATCGCGGGCGACAATAACGTTGCATCAGGTACTTACGCAGGTGCAGGCTTGCAGGGCGACAATAATGTTGCAATCGGTAATAACGCAAACTCAACTGGTGTTACCGCAAGTGGTACCGTTGCAGTCGGTGACAATACGGTAGCGAGCGCAGACAATAGCATCGCAATCGGTAGTTCCGCGTCGGCAACCGCCAGCAACTCAGTAGCATTGGGTGCGGGTTCAGTTGCGAGCGAAGCGAATACTGTTTCTGTGGGTAGTGCCGGCAACGAGCGTACTATTACAAACGTTGCAGCGGGTGTGAACGATACGGACGCGGTTAACGTTAGTCAGTTGAATGGCATGATGTCTGAGGCATCAACCCTGATTGCTGGTAACACGCGAGGTATCGCGGATAACCGCAGAGCAATCGCCACCAACTCGCAGCAAATTGCAACCAACACATCGGCTATCGCGACCAACACGGCTGGTATCGCCACAAACCGAGTGGATATCGCCAATAACGCGGTTGCCATTCAGGGCAATAGCCAGAGTATTGGCGTGTTGTCGAACAGCCTGACTTCTTTAGAGAATGAATTTCAAGGCTTTAGAACCGATACTCGAAAAGGTATCGCTGGTGCGATCGCTCAATCATCTATTCCACAAGTTACTGGTGCCGGTAAGACTAGCGTCGGTGTGGGTGTAGGTGGTTTTCAAGGCGAGCAAAGTGTAGCGATTGGTGTGAGCAGTTGGTTTACGCCTAAGGTTGACAAACGCAACGTTAATCTGATTCTACAAGGCTCTGTATCAACGTCTGGCAACGGTAGCACGGGCTATGGTTTAGGCGCTGGTATCCAGTTCTAGAATCAGCTCTATAGCAGTTCAAAAAAGGCGCTCAATTGAGCGCCTTTTTTTATACCTTAGGGGAACTCGACTAGTGTCGCCCTTTTAAGACCTATTCGACGAGCTGGTTTCCGCCTCTAAAAACGCCGTCAGCTCGGCTACAACATTTGTCCAATCGTCTGCTTTAGACTGTCGGATAAGTCGCATGTTGGGGTACCAATAAGATCCATTGCCAGAGTCTAGCCAGCGCCAATCGGGGCGGTTGCACAGTAGCGTTAAACACGGCACGCCCAAGCCGCCGGCGAGGTGCGCAATTGATGTATCAATACTGACTACAAAGTCCATCTGCCTCAATAGTGCCGCCGTATCCGCCATATCGTTTAAATACAAATGCATATCTAGAATGTTTAGTGATGGCGCATTAGCAGCCTGCAAGGCGCATTCAATGTTTTGCAGGCTTATCAACTCTACCTTGTCGCGCAAAGCGGTTAGCGGCAGCAACGCGTCCAAGGGGATACTTTTTTTAATCGAACGTTTTCTACCCCAGTCGTAACCGAAACCGGGGTTAGAGTTCCACATCAAGCCGATTTTAAGTTTGGAGCTATTCCCCAACATAGTGTTGATGATGCCCTGCATACCCTCAGTAAGTTGATGGTTCACATCAAGAAAGTCGCTGGCTATAGCTTCGTTAACGCTATAGGGGCCTCTAAAGTGACACAATGATCCCATAGGAGTTTCAAAGTTGAATTGGTCCTCATCAATCTCTGCTGGCGCTTTTAAGGTATGCGCGACTACGGTTACGGTTGGAAAGCTATGCCTGAATAGTCGACAAAGCGTTGGCGCAACGGCTAGCGTAATATCAGCGCCCTCTCTTATCAGTTTAGGTATTAGGGCAGCAAACATCAGCTGATCTCCCAGCCCTTGCTCCCCGTGAATGAGAATGCGTTGTTGCTTTAGATTCTCACCTTTCCACCGAGGAATGCTAAACGGGTGTAAACGAACGCCTTGCTCTGAATCGATCAGGTAGCGTGATTCGTAGGCTTGCCAGCCTTTTCTCAATTCGCCTTGTGACAACAATAAGTGGCTATAGGCCCATTTGGTCAGATTTGGATCAGACTCAACGCTACTCAAAGACTGTTCAAACTCACGCGCTGCGGCTTTGGGTCGGCCCAAAGCGTTATAGCAAACTCCAATTCTGTGATGTATACCAATATATGGCGACGGGTCATCAGCCAATATTTGTTCAAATAGTTCTAAAGCTTGCTCGAAATGGTTGTCCAAACGCAGTAATTCTCCCAAGTTCCACTGTGCGTCGCGGTGGTTCGGTTCAAGTCGCAAGCATGACTGATAACGTAGTTGGGCCGCTGCACTCTGCTTATTACGCTGTAAAGCATACGCCAGATTGTAGTGATAATTTGCGCTGCCTGGCGATAGGATGACGGCTCGTTCAAGCGAAGCAATAGCCTTATCAAGGCTATTCTCACCAAGCTGAATATACCCGTGCAAAAAATGCAGTTCTGCACTGTTGGGGCGCTCCTTAAGTCTTTGATTGACTAGCCTTAGAGCCGCATCCCATTGCTGATTGCGAATGTGGTCGTATATGTGTGGGAAGTTTTCCTTCATAAGCCGTTTAGCCGTTCTAAGATGCTGTTCCAGCTCACCACAACTGCCTCGCCTATCTCGCCCTTGGCCTTGAGCTCTGCGTGTTTCTTTGCTGCGGCATCTGCCGACCGATAGGTACCATAAGTGATGACTTGAAAAGGTGGGTTTGAGAACGTGTAAAACTCTTTTAATGAAGACTTAAGTAAGAAATCATGCGCCGCATGTTGCCTCTGAAAAACACCGACTCTAAGAGTGTGTGTGGTGCGGTTGAAGCGTTTGGCAATTTCGGTGGCGTCTAATTGCTTACTCTTTTTAGTAATCGTTTTTTGCTCTGTCTCGATTTTGCTTAGCAGTGTTTTAGCCTCGGCGCCAAGCGTTGGGTTGTTTGACGCGATGACTTCGTTTAAGAGTCTTAGGGCTACGTCTCGGTCTCCCAAGTTAAAGGTATTGCTGTGGCGTATTTTTGCGAGCTCGAGTTTGGCGCTTGGGTGGCCTTGCTGCGATGCCATGTTCAACCAGTGTACACACTTATGTGGGTTATTTA
>CAZOIG010000082.1:0-1527 GCA_964579235.1 uncultured Gammaproteobacteria bacterium | reverse complement strand
TACTACGACTACATCACCGTAGACCTGTCTGGTGACGCTTTCGATTAGTGCGTAGCCTTCGCTTTCCCAAGACGAAACACTCGACGCATTGGATGGTTCAGAACCCTTATGCAGGCTGACCTTGACTCGATCATCGTCGATCACCTTGTTTAAATGCGCCACAATGCCTTCAGGCGTGTCGCGCGGGTGCAGTCGAAAGTTGATGGTCGCGCGTGCGCTGGGGCTGATTACATTCACTTTTACGCCGGCTTCGAGCAGCGTTGGTGCGGTGGTTGTGCGCAAAATGGCGTTACCGCTGGGTGTTTTACCCAATTCTTGCTCTAAAACGCCTCCAAACAACCATTTATTGGCCGCGAGCAGTTTGAGTGCGAAGCCCGATTCCTTGGCGATGCCGTCGATCATCTCAGCCGATAGCCCTTCAAGGCCACCTGGCATGGGGTTTGCACGAATTTTGACTAAGGCCTGTGCCAGAATATCAATGGCCACTTCTTTCTCGGGCATTGATGAATGTCCATCAGGGCCTTGTGCTGTGATGTCGTAATCCGCCCAGCCTTTTTCAGCCACGTTGATCATCGCTACAGGCTTGGATACACCGTTTAGAACGCCGTCTAGAACAAACGAGCCTTCGTCTAAGGACCACGCGAGTTGTACTCCTTGTGCGCGTAAATGATCTACCACGCCTTTGGCTCCCAAGTTGCCACCGACTTCTTCGTCGTGACCAAAGCTGAAATACACTGTTCGAGCGGGTTCAAAGCCCTCTTCTAACAGCATACTGGCGGCTTCGAGCATGGTGATCTTAGAGCTTTTATCGTCTAAGGCACCACGGCCCCACACGTGCCCATCAGAAACCTCACCGGCAAAAGGTGAATGCGTCCACTCGCCCTCTGAGCCTGGCGAAATGGGCACTACGTCGTAATGCGCTGTCAACAGGATCGGCGCTAGGCTTGGGTCGCTGCCCTGCCAAGTAAATAACATGGTGTGCCCTGCGATTAGCTCGAATTCGAGCGACTCAAATAAAGTGGGATAGGTTTGTTGTGTCCACGCGATATAGGCATCGAATGGCGCCATGTCTTGCGTTGCGGCATCGCCAGTTGAAATGGTCTGGAAATTGATCGCTTCCGACATGTTTTTAACAATCCGTGCCTCGTCTACCGCAAGCCTAAAAGGCTCGGGTGTTTCGCTTGAGCTTGAACCAAAAGTGAAGGTTCGCACCAATACAACAGCAATCAATACAACGATCGCTAGACCCAATAATTTGAAAAGTTTTAGCATGGTTAAAAGTAAGCAGATTGGACAGAAGCTCAATCATACGCAGGAAGTCTTGCGAGGTATAGCTTACGAGAGTCCAGAATTTATAGGGCGAATGCGCTAGACTAGCGCCAGCGCTTGGCTCAATCATATGAGAGTATCCGAGCAGGCAAATGACACCAATAAAAGGCGCATGAGATACAGTGCTCAAACGTCTAAATTCACCATGGGAGTAACAATGATTTTTAAACGATTATCGATTTCTGTATTGCTAGCGCT
>CAZOIG010000081.1:0-10044 GCA_964579235.1 uncultured Gammaproteobacteria bacterium | reverse complement strand
GGTCTTTTTCGCGCTCAAATTTATCTAGTTTTATGAGCGCAGTTTTTACATTTTTGTTCAGGCTGGAGGCAGTTAATTTAGTATGGAAGCAAATGTAGTTAGTGTCCTTGTTCAAAAAAAGCACGGCGTTTTGATTAAACTGTACGCGCGGCTTAAAAGTTCAGGGTATGTCGTTACCAAACATGAGGTTAAGCCCAGTACCGATGACGCATTAGAAATCGTTGATTTCTACGTGACGGGAACCTTACCGCTGTCCGACGCTGCGGTCGCTGAAATTTCAGACCTGCCAGAGTTTGAGAATTTTCTAGCTGGCGCAGCCAGTAGTGGTGGCAGTAGTAACGCCGCGGTTGGGCGAGAGCACACGGTAGAAGCCCCTACGGTTGAGCTGGTTGATACAAAGCTGCTCGCACAAAAATTTGCTGGCCGAGTCTATGGCAGCTACCCCGATGTGCAGGGCATTCTGCAAGAGGCCGGAGCGTCTGTTGACCCGTCTGAGCGCAGTACTTTACTGCGAAACATCGGCGTATACGTTGGTGGAGCGATGTACAAAGAGGAATATTCATTGGGCCTTCCAATGAAGATTGAGCCTTATATGAAGCGCGCGATTGCGCTCAGCTTAAAGCCGATTGGCGATATTACTATCAAAGGCAATACGCTAAATATAATCGGCAGTAATTGTTGCGCACCCAGCGTGGAACGCAGTCAATGTGATTTTATCTTTGGTTTGGTGCAAGGCTTGGTGCTGGCCAACAAAGCGACGAAAGGTGTGACGGTTGATCGCGTTGCTTGTTTGACTACGTCGGACGCGGTCTGCACATTTATGTTTTCTTAGGAAGCGGTTCGAGCAAACAGTTCTAGCCAAATAATAATAATTAAATACTCATTCATCATAGGAGAAATTCATGGAACTAAGTATTGATTCGTTTAATTTACTTTACGTACTCTTATCCTTCATTTTGTCGGTTTTCGGTTCGTACGTTGCGATTTCTTTCGCAATTCGTATTCCCACGGCTGAGAGCGGCTCACTATTTTTCTGGCTTTTCTTGGCGGCCCTAGCTCTTGGCGGTGGCGGTATATGGTCTATGCACTTTGTTGGAATGCTCGCCCTAAACATGCCTATGCAAGTGAATTACGATGTTGTGTTGACCGTTGTGTCACTAGTGATTGCCGTTGCTTCCTGCATGCTGGGCTTGTTTATGGTAGGCCGCAGTAGCGGAGAAGTCAGCCGCTTGTTGGTTGCTGGTACTGCGACAGGCTTAGGTGTGGCGGGCATGCACTACTTAGGCATGAGCGCGATGATTATGGATGCAGCGGTCAGCTACGATACCACCTTGGTTGTCATTTCAATCGTTATTGCTGTAGTCGCCGCAACGGCTGCGCTGTGGTTAGCGTTTAATATGCGCGGTACGATGCAACGTTTAGGTAGCGCTCTGATTATGGGGGTTGCTGTATGCGGAATGCACTACACCGGCATGTTTGCAGTCAAAATGGATGCAATGGACGTGGGCAGCGCGGCAATGGCGATGAACGACGGCGTTGGTGGCAACACCTTAGCGACTTCGATTTTCGTTATCTCCTTCGCTCTATTGTTCTTGTTAATGATGATAAGACGCTTTAAAAAATAGTCTTTACGTCTGATACTCTTTGCACCGGTCGCGTATTAGCGGCGGTTGAGAAAATCATAAAAAAAGCCGAATCGGATCACTCCGATTCGGCTTTTTTGTGCCCATAGTTTGGGAATAGTTTGGGCATAGTAAGGGCACTATATGGCCTTTGATTGAACCAGCGCTCTAAATGATTGCCTTCATATCTGTCATATGGTCGCGAAGCTCACGACCGATAATTTCGACTTCATGGTTGCGAATAGCGCCATTAACTGCGACTAACTGCACGTTATCAACCGTCGCCGTGCTGCTGATGCCTTCACCAATTTCTTCTTTGGTGATTTGTGGCATTAACTTCTCGGCGAGTAGTGGTCGAGCCAAGTTGTCGAACAGGTAGCAACCGTATTCTGCCGTATCTGATATCACAACGTTCATCTCGTATAACTTTTTGCGAGCAATCAAGTTAGAGATCAGCGGAGACTCATGCAACGACTCGTAATAGGCTGATTCGCAAATAATGCCTGCTTCGACCATTGTTTCATAGGCGAGTTCTACGCCTGACTTGATCAACGCCACCATCAAGATACCTTTGTCAAAGTACTCTTGCTCAGTGATTTCTTGATCCGTTGGCGCCTGCTTTTCAAAGTTGGTTTCTGCTGTATCAGCGCGCCACTTTAAAAGGTTAACGTCGTCGTTGTCCCAATCAGCCATCATGGTTGAGGAAAACTCCCCAGACATAATGTCATCTTGATGTTTTTGGAATAGCGGGCGTAAGATCTCCTTTAACTTTTCTGATAGCTCAAACGCGCGGATTTTTGCTGGATTGCCGAGGCGGTCCATCATGTTAGTCACGCCACCAATCTTCAGTGCTTCAGTAATATTCTCCCAGCCGTACTGCACCAATTTTGCCGCGTAGGCTGGGTCAATGCCCTCTTCAACCATTTTGTCGAAGCAGAGAATAGAACCAGTTTGTAAAACGCCACATAAAATAGTCTGCTCACCCATAAGATCAGACTTTACTTCGGCTACTGGAGATGACTCCAATACGCCTGCGCGATGTCCACCAGTACCAGCAGCGAGCGCCTTAGCGATTTCTAAGCCATCACCATTTGGGTCGTTTTCACGGTGTACTGCGATGAGAGTAGGTACACCGAAACCGCGTAAAAATTCTTGCCGTACTTCTGAGCCCGGGCACTTAGGACACATCATCACAACCGTCAGATCTTTATTGATCTGCATGCCTTCTTCGACCAAGTTGAAGCCGTGGGCATAATCTAAACACGCGCCAGATTTCATCAACGGCATGATCGCCGTCACGACGGGCGAGTGCTGTTTGTCCGGCGTTAGGTTCATGACAATATCCGCGTCTGGAATCAGCTCTTCATAAGTACCAACCTTGAAACCATTTTCAGTCGCGTTTAAATAAGACTGACGTTTTTGTTCGATTGCTTCTGGGCGCAACGCGTAGCTCACGTCGAGACCCGAATCTTTTAAGCAAAGGCCCTGATTTAAGCCTTGCGCACCACACCCGATGATGACAATTTTCTTGTCCTTAATGTAGTCCACGCCATTGGCGAATTCTTCGCGTGCCATAAAGCGGCACTTGCCAAGCTCCTCAAGCTGAACTCTTAACGGAAGGGTATTGAAATAGTTTTGGCGCATCTTTGTTTCCTGTCGACCGCGTCGCTTTTTGTTTGCGTAACACTAGGTCGGATTTGTTTTAGTTTTCAAATGGAGCGCAATTTTAATGCAATTTGCTTTGCTAGCCTAATAAATCAGGTGAATTATGAGCCTTGTTAGCCCTTAATGTGCTTGTTACGAAGAGTTTGGCGGGTCTGACCGTAGTACACTTGCCCACTAATAAAAATCAGACCAATTGTTAGTGGAATGAGTATTAAAGATTTTGTTGAAATAAGAGTAGCCCAAAGCGGTTTTTATGAGGGCTTCAATAGAAGCATAGCGGTCGCTCCCAAAGTGTTGTTGGGCTTATTTTTGCTGTGGGCGGTGCTCGACCAAGTCGACGCAGCTGAGTCTTTAGCTGCTCTAACACTCTGGACAACGACTCATTTCGGCGGTTGGTACATTTGGGTTACTGCTTTTTATCTAGCCGTATGCTTGGTACTCGCGCTTTGGCCGACTACCGGTAAGGTTATATTGGGCAAGCCCGGCGAAGAGCCAGAGTTCTCTCGTTTTTCCTGGTTTGCCATGATGTTCAGTGCTGGGGTTGGTGTGGGTATGTTGACCTACTCGACTGCGGAGCCGATATTTCATTTTGCGTCTAACCCCGACACCATTATGGGCGCGAGTACTGCGTTGGACGCAGACAATGTGCGTAACGCATACAAGTGGGCGTTCTTACATTATGGGCTCACCCCTTGGGCTTGTTATGGGGTAGTGGGCATGTCTATGGCCTACTTTGCGTATAACAGAGACATGCCGCTGACGATTCGATCCTCGTTACAACCCTTGTTTGGTAGTCAAAAAACGTCTGGTCGTTTGGGCGATGTCATCGACATTGTCGCAATCATGGCCACGGTGATCGGCGTGGCGGTCACTATAGGTTATGGCGTCTCGCAGTTCTCCTCAGGTGTGTACAACATCACAGGTATTAAGTGGTTGTTGGACGATCAAGGCGAGCCCGCCCTCTCAGCGCGTTTAGTCGCGTTGGTGATCATTATTGGGCTGTCCACTTGGAGCGCAATCACGGGTGTCGAAAAAGGCATCAAGTGGTTGTCTAATCTGAATATGGGGTTGTCTATTTTCTTGTTGGTGTTCTTCGCGCTATTCGGCGCCACGGTCGTTGCGTTTAAGGCTTATTTCTTTGGCATTTGGGATTATCTAATGGCTTTGCCCGCCATGTCGCTGAACGTTTGGAGTGATCAGGGCACGGCGTTGAGCGCGAGCCTCGCGCAGTGGCAAGCCGATTGGACGATCTTCTACTGGGCGTGGTGGATTGCTTTTGCACCGTTTGTTGGTTTGTTCTTGGCGCGTGTTTCACGCGGGCGCAGTATCCGCGAGTACGTTTTAGGGGCGATGATAGTGTCGTCCTTAATGTGTTTTACTTGGTTCGCCCTAGCCGGCGGAACGGCGATTGATCTAGAACTTCGAGGTGTCGCCGAAGGCAGCATTGTCAATGCGGATATCTCTGCACAGTTGTTTCAAACCATCAATCTAATGCTTAGTCCAGAGTTGGCAATTCTGATGAGTGTAGTGATTGTAGTGTTGCTGGTTACGTACCTAGTTACCTCTGCTGACTCAGCGATACTGGTAATTAATACGATTGCATCGGCAGGCGATCAGGGCCGTAAGCGACCGCTCCATGTCATTATTTGGGGGTGTATTTACGCCGCCGTTATTGGGGTCTTATTGATCGTTGGGGGTATGGATGCGATTCGCTCTGCGATGTTGATTGGTGCGCTTCCGTTCTCAATCGTTATGGCGTTAATGGCGTGTGGCCTGATCAAATCGATTTTGATGGACAAACATCGCTAGCCAATATTTAGCCCGATTACTTCAAGCTAAAAGTCAAAAAAAAGCCTTAGCAAGTTGCTAAGGCTTTTTAATGCATTCAAAAAATGCAGATCAGATTACTTGCGATAGGCCGATAATTCCTTACGCGCAACCTGCATTCTGTGTACTGCATCGGGGCCATCGGCAAAGCGAAGAGTACGCATTTGTGCGTACATTTCAGCTAAAGGAGTGTCCTGCGATATGCCAACACCGCCGTGCATTTGCATAGCCTCATCAATTACTTTCAAGGCCATGTTTGGTGCTGCAACCTTGATTTGTGAAATCCAAGGGGCGGCTGCTGCGGCATCGCCTTGATCCATCATCCAGGCTGCTTTTAAGCAAAGTAAACGGGCCTGTTCAATTTCGATTCGGCATTGCGCAATGATGTCGTAGTTTGCACCCAACTTGGCTAGTGGCTTACCAAAGGCAGTACGCGACATAGAACGCTCACACAATAGTTTTAGAGCGCGCTCGGCTTGACCAATGGCGCGCATGCAATGGTGAATACGGCCAGGGCCTAAGCGACCTTGGCTGACTTCAAAACCACGGCCTTCGCCAAGTAGCAAAGCAGATTTAGGTACACGTACGTTATCAAATTTTATGTGCATATGACCGTGCGGCGCATCGTCGCTACCGAACACTTCCATAGCACGTAAGATGGTAATGCCCGGTGCGTCGGCAGGTACGACGAACATCGAGTGACGAGAATGACGTGGCGCTTCTTCACCCGCTGTTTTAGCCATTAAGATGTAAACTTTACAGCGCTTGTCGCCCGCTCCAGACGACCAATATTTCTCGCCATTGAATACGTATTCATCACCCTCAAGGCGGGCATCGAATTCTAGGTTGGTCGCATCTGATGACGCGACGGCTGGTTCAGTCATCAAATAGGCTGAGCGAATTTCATGCTCCAGCAACGGCTTAAGCCATTTTTCTTTGTGCTCCTCAGTACCGTAGCGTTCTAGAACTTCCATATTGCCGGTATCTGGGGCGGCACAGTTGAACACCTGAGGGCCTAAAGCACACCAACCCATTTGCTCGGCTAAATGTGCGTATTCGACTGTGTTTAGGCCATAGCCATGATCTGAGTTAGTTAACCAAAAGTTCCACAGTCCTTCCTTGCGAGCTTTGGCTTGAAGGCTAGAGAGGATTTCTTTTTGACGCTCGGTAAAGTCGAAACGGTCTCCGCCTTTACCGACTTCATGATGAAACTCTTCGTCGAGCGGAATGATTTCTTCCTGCATCATTTGCGTGATCTTTTCTAATAGCGGTTTTACCTTGTCTGAAATTCCTAAATCCATTGTGTTCTCCTTGATCTGATTTGATGCAGACCTTTGTGGTTACTAAATTATCTATTTGGTCAGAGCTTCTGGTTAAAGCTCAGTACCAATTACTAAGTGAGTTTTACTTGTTTTGAGATCGGCCAGCGAGCACCAGTAAACCGGCGGCGATGGCTAAGTTCTTAACAAAGTTTTGTGTTTCATGAGCTTGGCTAGGATCGCCTGCCAATGCCCAAAAATTGTGAATAAATACATTGATCAAAATGGTCAAGCCGAACAAAGCCAATGCGCTAAATCGAACTTGTCGATTAATCATTAAGAGTCCACCTAAGCCAATTTGCATCACGATGGTCAGCGGCAATAGCAGATCAGCGAGCGGCACCCCTTTGCTTTGCATTAGTGCCAGCGTGTCAGCATAGCCAACAACCTTAGTGATTCCAGGAACTACGAAGTAGAGCCCTAGTAAGAAACGGCCGATGGCGGCATAAACATTGTCGTAACGTGCAAGCATAGTGAGTCTCGATTTGGTTGAAGTGGCGCTTAGTCGGCGATATTTAGCGGCTAGTTGGGTTTGCCCGATTGATCCGGGCCTTGATCGCCTAAGGCCAAGGTCGCTGGGTTAATCGCATCCTGTTGAGCTTCCCAAGTTTTAAAATACTCTAGCTCTTCTCGAAGCTTGGCGAAGGTCCAACTTAGCAATGCCAAATCGTCTGTGATACCTAGCCCTAAGAAAAAATCCGGAATCGCGTCGATCGGCGCAATAAAATAAGCCATCGCCGCAATCAGCAATACAAGGCTGTCTTTTGATACCTCACGGTAACTTCCGTCTGCGAAAGACTGCAGCAATCGAAGCGCCGCATTCATATCGTTGAGCAGAGTTTGGCTGGTCGATTGTAGGCGCGCTAGCGTTTTTTCTTGACCTTTGCGGATCAGTTCAAGCAGTTGTTTTGGAACGGCAACGATTGAGTTTGCGACTGATAATGCACGATCATAAGCGCCGCTGCCTAAAGCAGAGAACAGTCGACGCTTTTGTTTTTGATCGCTCATAAATCAATCAGTAAAATTTAGTCCCACCCAATCGAGGCATTTAGCCAATCAGTGCTTAGCTTGGGATAACGCAGTATTTTTCACCTGTGCGCTTTGCATTGTACTCCTTAATCAACTCGGGCTTAAGCACGTCGCTCAATGAGATGTCGTTAGTAAAGTGACTAGCAAAGGTGGTAGTGATTTCATCCGCTACGCGTTGACGCAACTGCATGGCTTTTTCAGGACCTGCTTTACCAAGGAAGTTCATTAACAACCAGCCACCGATTCCCCAAGTCATGCCGTACGCACGATTAAGAACCGTTGGTGATACGTCTAGGCCGCCATATAGATACACTTGTTTCATATGCAAAGAGCCATAAGTGTTTAGACCGACTGCGTCTTTGCTGCCTACCGCTTCCATAGCTGTGAGAATATCGCTGGCTAATGAACCACCGCCAGTCGCGTCAAACGCCAGAGTAGCCCCGGTTGCCAGAATCGCTTTATATAGGTCAGCGTGATAGGTATCAGAAGATGAGTTCACGACGTATTTAGCACCCAGTCCCTCAAGGATATCAACTTGCTCTTGTTTGCGAACGATGTTGACCAGATCGACCCCGTCGGCTTGGCAAATTTTATTTAGCATTTGCCCAAGGTTTGAAGCGGCAGCGGTATGCACCAGTGCAGTATGTCCTTCCATGCGCATGGTTTCTACCATACCCAAAGCCGTCAAAGGGTTAACGAAAGATGCAGCGGCCTGTTTGGCTGTGACGCCTTCATTGTGGGGCAGAACCATGTGCAATGGCACTTTACTGTAGTTAGCGAATGCCGAGCCAGACAAGATGGCAACGGTTTTGCCCATCAAAGCTTGTGCTTCAGGGCTGTCGCCTGCCGCGACCACCACGCCAGCGCCTTCGTTGCCTACGGGTAGCTCTTGATCTAGTCGAGATTTAAAACGGGGCACCCATGAGGTAGGCACTGGAGCCGTTAAAGTCTGACCGTCAGCCGACAGCTCTGCTTTGCTTAAATCAGACGCACTGAACATTGGCCACATGTCCGATGGATTGATTGGCGCCGCTTGAACCTCAACGATTACTTCATTGGGTTTTGGATCGCTTACATCAACGTCTTGCAGTGATAAGACGAGTTGTCCGTCGCTTTTTAGATTTGAGAAAAGTTGTTTTCCGCTTGGCATGATATGTGCTCCTTAAGTTTGGAATATTGTCTAGTGAGATAAAAGTAGTGCGCGGCTGCGTTATATTGCAGCGCCGCGTACGGTGTAATTGGCCTGGCTATTTGTAGAAGTCAACCGCGTTAAGCATCGCTTCTCGGCCGACGTCATAATTGTTGATCGCTGCGTCCTCAACAGGGTAACCGAAAGACATGCCCATCAAAATTTCATGGCCTTCAGGGATATCTAATAGTTCGTGTACTGGTTCGGCAAATTGAGCCAAAGCGCCTTGCGGGCAGCACCCTATGCCGTTGGCCGTCATTAACAGCATCAAGGTTTGAACATAAATGCCGACGTCTATCGCATTTACCTCGCCGAAGTCCCTCGGCATGCTGATAAAGGCGCCGTGTGGTGCGCCAAAGAACTGCCAGTTGCGCAGCATCAATGCTTGTCGCTTGTCCTTTTCTTCGTATTTAACGCCTACTGAATCGTACAAAGCAATGGCACAGTCGATTTGGCGTTTTCTAAACTCATCTTTCAAGCCTTGATCGCCAGGCTTAAAGTGCATATTCGGGGCTTTGCCACCGGTAATGTCAGCAACCATGCGCTTTTCTAACTCGTCGCGCATCGCGCCCGACACAACACTGACGTGCCACGGTTGCGTATTACAATTAGAAGGCGCGTCTTGAGCTTGAGTGAAAATAGTGTCGAGTAGTTCCTGATCAATAGGTGTAGGCTTGTACTCCCGAACTGAGCGGCGTTTTTTGATTGCTTCGAGTAATTCCATAGAGAGTCGCGATTTCGAGTGAATGGTTTTGCAGCAGAGCTGAGATTGTAGAGCTTTTTGCTCAGTACGCAATGACAACTCAGGTGGCGTTTATAGACATTTCGGCTGTTTTTACGTCAATTTTCGCCGATTATTTGCCTAAAACTAATAATGAATGTCTATTAAGCTGGTTGTATCTGCCATTGTCTTGCTAGGCGCGCCACTTAAAATAAGCGCTCAGAATTTGAATCCCAACAAGTAACAACCACTAATTTTTGGTGTCATTATGAGAAAGTTTACTGAAGAACAAGATATGTTTCGTGAGGCTTATCGGAAATTCCTCGAAACAGAAATCGCGCCGAACATGGCGCAATGGCGCGAAGACGGTATTGTCGCGCGCGAAGCGTTTACCAAAGCGGGTGAGCAAGGTTTCTTGATGATATGGCCAGAGGAAAAGTACGGTGGCTTAGGCGACAACGATTTTCGCTATGAGCAAATCATTATTGAAGAAACTGTGCGTCAACAATGTGGCGAGTGGTTTAATACTTTGCATAGCCGTCTCGTGGGCCCTTATCTGTATAAGTACGCAACTGAAGAGCAGCGCGAGCGCTTTTTGCCGCCCTGTGTATCGCGCGAGAAAATTATTGCCGTAGCGATGACTGAGCCAGATGCGGGCAGTGATTTGTCTGG
>CAZOIG010000080.1:0-3855 GCA_964579235.1 uncultured Gammaproteobacteria bacterium | reverse complement strand
GTTGGTATCGGGCACTTTAAGCTTCTGATGCAGATACGATAGGCCTAGCAGACTCAGCCCCAACCCCATAAACGAGGCTATTCGGAGCAAACCATCTAAGCCAGACATATCCACCAAAAACAGCTTTGCAATGACTAGACCGAGCAAGCTGATACCGACTGGATAGAGCTTTTGCAGCCCCTTGGATGAACGTAAAGCACTCAGCACCACCAATGCGATAGCAATGACTAACCACACGATCGAGTAGGTATAGAGCTCGGCGTTGGAAGCCGACTTATACAGGTTTACGTCGCCCTGCCATAGGTGTCGAATCTGCAGGTTAATGAACACGAATGCCGTCAGGCCAGTGAAAATAAGCGCCGCCTTTCGTAGTGTCCTTGAGTGATAAGCCACCGTTAACGCACCCAAAAGCATAGGTGCGCCAAAACTCAATAACAGCATATTGAGCACTGGCTGCGCAGAGATAGAGCCGACCACCCATGGGTCACCCACCAAGGTCGCGCCGAGAATGGTGAAATAAATTAGGCCACCAATTGCCGACAGCCCATATGAAAACCAAACGTATAGTTGTTTCAGACTGCTCGAAACCAAGCTACGGCGGTAATAAACCACCCCAAGCGCGGCAAATAGAACCATGGTTAAACTTGCTTCCAGCAAACTATAGGATGACGCAAACACATTGCCATCGTTCAGCCAATAACGCAGCTGCGACCAAGAAAACAATACAAATAGGTGTAGAGCCGCACCTTCAGCCCAGCGTTTTAGCGCAGGGTAGCCATTCAATAAGCCCATAGCGATTACTGCGCTTAGAAACGCTGCTCCGTAGGTAAACAAGGCCCATTGAGAGCCACTATCGTAGTCGAGCAACCATGGATTCAAAGTTAATCGCATGACGATGATCGCCACCATCAGTTTGAGCAACCAGCCCAACTGAGGCAATTTGAAAAACTGAATGATCCAAGCAATTGAGACTATTTGCAGTGCGAGAGCAATCGTCAAACCGCCCTCTTTGGTCACAACAACCGCGGCTAAAGACGCTGCGAAATGACCGGCGAAGATCAACCACACTAGTAAGGGGCTGCCTGCATTGCGGCTTCGCTCCCAGCCAGACAAGACGATAAACAACACTGTCAAGGACGCGGCGAGGCTGAGCCACTGTGCTTGAGTAAAAGTATCACCGGCTATGAAGTAATACAGGGCGACTAAGAGCAAGGGCGCGAGCGTCATAAAAGCGCTCCAGATACCTTTGAAGCGCGTTGCTTGGTGGTTCACCCAAGCAAACACAACAATCACCGCGCTGTAGATCAGCACAAACCAAGCAAACTGGATCGCTTGCCTACCCTCTAAAGTGAGCAATTCAACGCCACTTGCCTGGTGGTTGATTAAACCCAGTGTGATCGCGGCGATCTGCCCTACGACTAATACCCAAGGCAACACCGTAAAGGTCTCGCGATAGCGCGCGGTCACCAAAAGAATCAACAGCAGCGGTAAAAGCGCGAAACTCAGCACCGGGAACAAGTCGCGATTCAGTAATAGCAAACACTGAGCACCAATAATAAGGTAGCTAACAACCCTTAAACGCCATTCAAACGCCTCTCGAGAGCCTAGCTCTTGGTGACCTTGAACATCCCAAAATAGCGTCTTAATACGGTCATTAGGAAGGCTAAAAGCATGATTGAGGAACCAATTATCACTGCGGATGGCAATCAATAAATAGGCGAATACCGCCAAGTACAGAGAGCGCCAGAGCGTTACATCACTATAGCCAAGGGATATGTACCACCAGAAAAATGCCCCAGCCAAAACACCGCGCCACAACCACTTGCGCTCGACGAAGCGCAATAAAGCCAGACCGGCAGCGGTAATCACCAAAGCGTACAGCATGGCAAACTCAATATTGCCACTGCCATCCGAGACAAAGATCGGCACTGTATACGCGCCTAATAAGCCGATTGCAGCAAGCGCTGGACCATGGATCAAGGCCATAAAAAGGGTCGCTAGCGCCACACCTGCAAGCACCACAAAGGCGAGTGTTGGACTTAACATGTTATACATATGCAAGGCCGCCAGAATGATCGCAAATAGAGCGATGCTGCCACCCCCTGCCATTGCAGCAAAGGATGGATTGGACTCACCTGTTTTGCGTCGTAGCCATTCCGCCGCACCGTGTAGAGCCAAACCCAGCGCGACGCCCATGCTGATCCGCGCCGTTGGCCCGATCAAACCCTGTTCAATCGAGTACTTCGCCATAAAGATACCCGCCAAGGCGACGCACAAACCACCCAGCCAAAGCATCCAGTTTTCTTGAATGGTATTAAAAAGCTGATTCGGTTGACGAGTTGCCTTATGCAATGACGTCACAGCGCTGGACGACACAGAAGAATCGCCATCCACGCCCTGCTCTGCCGTACTCTCTATAGATGGCGCTTCAACCGCACTTTGTAGTGCTCGATTAGGTTCAGCTTCAGAGTTAAGGTTTGCATTCCCAGTGGCTGGTTCGGATTGCCCCAGACCAGGAGAGTGCGCGCTAAGTCTAGCCACGGCTTTTTCAAGCGTTTCCAAACGACTTTCAAGCCGTTTGCGCTGTGAACTACCCGTCCACAAGAAAAACAGAAAAATCAGGAGTAGTAGAAGTTCCATCAACGCGGCCTCGTAAAAGCGTAAGCTAAGTTGCTACCGTACACCCGAGGGTTTGTTTTAAGCAAGCTCAATAGACGCCTAGAGAGCACCTAATGTTTAGCGTTTACGAGCCACCAGGGAATAAATATGCCAGTCATGAGGTTCGCCGTTTACATTGAACCCAGACTGCTCATGCTCGGTAAATCTCAAGACCTCGAAATCGACAAACCTAGCGAGCAGATCGTCTTTTTCAAACACTAAAACATCAGGCCAATATGCGCTTGCGTTGTACGTCGCACTTGCCATCGTATCTCGCGGGCCTAAAAATGAGCCACAAAACACGCCTCCGCCGCTCAGAGCTTTACAGATTTTTCTCCAAACCTCTTCAAAATCTTGGCTGGGACAAAAGAACAAGCTGGCATCGGCAACAATCAAACAGGCGGACGGATAGCTAAAGCTGTTGAAGCTGGCTTGCGACACCTCAACCAGCTCATCGCCCCGAAACCGCGCCAGGCACAGGTTTACAGCGTCGCGTTCAATATCAAAAGCGAACACTCTAAATGATTGCTCACGAAGGTAAGCAATGTCTGCACCCGCACCGCAACCGCAATCAATCGCTACCTTTGGTCCAATCGGAGAATCAGCCGTGTGCATAACGGCAAACCTTAAATCATCTCTGATCGGACGGTCAGCGGTTTGCACAAAATAATTGAGTATCTCTTTAGTGGACACGATCAAGGTTTTCCATGTGTGTGTGAACCAATATTAAAAAGACCATCTAAAACTCAGCTATCCGAATCCACTTTAGATTTTCGCTTGCCCCCCAATGAGGACCATCCAAACACCAACGTCTCGACGACAATCCTCAATTTTGATGACAACGTGAATTCCTCTCTGCTGACTTCTATTTGAATATCGCGAATCCTATTTACGATATCGATTGATTCACGGTAGAAAGCCTCTGGGACTAAAAAGCGACGTTCGTTGTAAGAAGCAATTTGGATTCCAGGATACAGCGAACCAAAACCTTCACCAATAATGAAATGCGGTATACCCGCGTTTTGCAGCGCTGCGCGGATGTACAACACTTCCGCGTCGTGCATGGCATGGCAAAGGGTAATCACCCCGCCTCGACACTCTTAAAACCCAATAGCACGGCAGCGGCAATCATCAGACCGCCGCCAATCAATTGAATCTTATGTTTGCCACTGCCCACTAGCTTTCGAGAAATGAAGG
>CAZOIG010000079.1:0-9613 GCA_964579235.1 uncultured Gammaproteobacteria bacterium | reverse complement strand
TGGCCACCCAATCGGGATCAACCGAATCGTCGGCAATCACCAACACTTCAGAGGGGCCCGCCAACATATCAATACCAACGTGGCCAAATACTAATTGTTTAGCGGTGGCGACGTAAATATTGCCAGGACCGGTGATTTTGTCGACGCGTGGAATGGTATCGGTACCGTAGGCCAAAGCAGCGACCGCTTGCGCACCACCGACTCGAAACACACGATCCACACCTGCAATTTTGGCGGCTGCCAAGACCATGTCGTTGTATTCGCCTTGTGGCGTGGGCGACACCATAATAAGCTCAGACACGCCCGCCACTTTGGCAGGAATCGCGTTCATAATGACTGATGAGGGATAGGTCGCTAAGCCACCAGGTACATAAAGCCCCGCGCGTTTGAGCGGCGTGATCTTTTGACCTAATTCAGTGCCATCGGCTTCCTGGTATGACCAACTCTCTTGCACTTGCTTTTGGTGATAGTCCCGCACTCGCTGCGCGGCGAACTCCAACGCTTCACGTTGGTCACGGGGAATAGCGTCGAAAGCCTCTTGTATGCGTTCCGCTGGGACTTCTAATTCATCCGCAGTCATGCGAAAGCCATCAAAACGCTCAGTCAGTTCAATCAGCGCCGCATCGCCTTGCGCGATCACTTGATTAATAATTGCGCTCACCTGTGTGCGAATAGCATCTTGAGATTCAGACACACTTTGACGCGCCAACAGGTCGTTGAGCTGAGCAGGGAAATCAGGCTGATTACTATTTAAGCTTCGCATAACGCTACCCTATCGGTGGTTACGAGCTACGCTTGGCCCACACCAGCTTCGACAGCCGTGCGTATCCCAGACGTGAATTCTTTAATTTTGGTGTGCTGCGTTCGCATGGAAGCCGCGTTAGCAATCAGTCTGCAAGATATATTGGCAACTAACTCTTGCGCACTCAGATTATTGGCTTTAAGCGTGTTTCCGGTTTCAACTAGGTCGACGATCTCATCCGCTAAACCGACCAAAGGAGCTAACTCCATGGCGCCGTATAACTTAATGATTTCAGCCTGAATGCCTTGCGACTGATAATAGTCTCTCGCCAGCTTTGGGTATTTAGTAGCAACTCTTAAGCGCTTTTTCGCGGCGCGTTCAGGATTAGAGTTCAACCGCGCGGTCATAAGCTTGCATTGCGAAATCTGCAAATCCAGTAATTCGCAAAGCCCTTCGCCGCCGTGCTCCATCAGGCCGTCTTTTCCTACAATACCGAGATCCGCAGCACCGAACTGTACATAAGTGGGCACATCCGTGGCTCGAATCACCACCGCCTGAACATCCTCTCGGTTAGTGGCAAAAATTAGCTTTCGGCTCGTTAACGGATCATCTAAAAGCTCAATACCCACAGATTTAAGCAAGGGTAGGGTCTGTTTTAATATCCGCCCTTTGGACAGCGCAATGGTTAACATCCGAGGATTCCGTTGATTTAGCGCCCGCAGTGCCGCAGCGCTTTACTGTTTAATGAGTTAGTTGACTAGAGCTTGTAAGTCAGGGCTTTTATCCCAAACATGACTTGGCACTCTGCGGATATTAGCGCCCAAACGTGACAATTTCTCTTCGATGCTCTCATATCCACGATCGATATGATAAATGCGATCAATCACGGTGGGTTTATCGGCCATAAGACCCGCCAGCACCAAACTCGCGGATGCACGTAAGTCAGTCGCCATCACCGGAGCGCCACGCAGTTTGTTGCGACCTGTAATAAACGCAGTATTACCTTCAAGATCAATTTGCGCCCCCATTCGTTGCAACTCCTGAACATGCATAAAGCGATTTTCAAAAATCGTTTCAACTACTTTTGATGTGCCTTCGGCAAGCGCGTTCATAGTGACAAACTGTGCCTGCATGTCAGTGGGGAAAGCAGGATGCGGAGCAGTGTGTATATTCACTGCTTTAGGTCGCTCACCGCGCATGTCCAATTCAATGGAGTCGCCCTCGACGGTGAGGTGAGCGCCCGCTTCGGTCAGTTTGTCCAGCACAGCGTCTAAGTATGCCGCGTCGGTATTGCGTGCTTTCACACGACCTCGCGTAACCGCTCCAGCCACCAAATAAGTGCCAGTCTCAATCCGATCGGCAATCACACGATGGGTCGCATCGTGCAAGGAATCGACACCCTCAATGACGAGCTCTGCTGTACCAGCACCACTCACCTTTGCGCCCATGGCATTCAAACAGTTGGCTAAATCAACAATCTCTGGCTCGCGTGCCGCATTCTCAATCACTGTTGTGCCTTGCGCTAGCGCAGCCGCCATCATCAGATTTTCGGTGCCGGTTACTGACACCATATCCATAAAAATTCTCGCGCCTTTTAGACGTTCTGCGGTGGCCTTGATGTAACCATCTTCGATGCTGACCTTCGCGCCCATGGCTTCCAAGCCCTTGATATGCAAATTGACCGGTCGCGAACCAATCGCACAACCGCCTGGCAACGACACTTCAGCATGGCCCATGCGCGCAACCAAAGGGCCCAATACCAAAATACTGGCGCGCATGGTTTTGACTAAATCATAAGGTGCTCGAACCTGGTTTAGCCCACTCGCATCAGCGGCGATATTCATTCGCTCATCAACTTCCATTGACACACCAAGGTATGACAACAGGCTCATTGTGGTGGTGATGTCCTGTAAATGAGGCACATTGCTCAAGGTGAGCTTGCCGTCTACCAATAGCGAAGAAATGAGAATCGGCAAAGCCGCATTCTTAGCGCCTGAAATATTAACTTCTCCGCGCAACGGTCCTGCGCCAGTTACGATCAACTTATCCATGTTTAAACTATCCTTTGATTATTATTATTTTTCTATCGCGGACTGAATTGTAAAACAGTCGCTTTGACTACAAAAACCTAACTTGCAAGCGCTTCCTTCAATTCGCCACTTTCGTACATCTCAGTCATGATGTCGCTACCACCAAGGAACTCGCCTTTGATGTACAACTGAGGAATAGTTGGCCAATTTGAATACTCTTTGATGCCCTGACGAACCGCATCATTGCTTAGCACATCAACAGTGACAAATTCAGCCCCCAAGGCTTGCAAAATTTGAATTGCACGGCCGGAAAACCCACACTGTGGGAAATTGGCATTGCCTTTCATAAACAAAACCACATTATTGTCCTCGACCGTTTTCTTTATCTGGTCTTGCATGTTCATTTCTTCGCTCATGTTCGTTGTGGGCTTCGCCCCAAAAAGGTTAAGTGATATTAGTTAAGTTAGTTAAGTGAATTCGCTGTGGCGCCAATGCACCAACTGCACAAAGTTTAATCCGCTGACTGCTCAGACGGTGTGATCGTTTTCATAGACAAGGCATGAACCTCGGCTTTCATTTTGTCACCCAAGGCTTTGTAAACAAGCTGATGACGCGCAATCCGCGATTTGCCCTCGAATTCATCGGCAACGATGACTGCTTCAAAATGATGTCCGTCGCCCTCTACCGAAACTTGCGCGTTATTAAAGCCAGATTCGATCCAGCCTTTTAGTTGTTCTGGAGTAACCATAATGTCTGATCCAAATGCTTAAGTTGATTGCAACAGCGATGAGCTGTTCTGATACGGGTATTTTACTATTAAAAGTAAGCGCCAGCGGTGGGTAATTACTGCATCGGCTAACTGTCTCTGAGCTTGTATCCGCTTTTGAGAAGCGCAATACAAATACTAGAAACGATGACTGCAAAAATGCTCATCACCAAAAAGCTAAAGCCAACCGACTGATCCGATTGACCAAAAAAACCAAAACGGAAACCGTCAATCATGTAAAAGAAGGGGTTCCATTTAGACAGCTCATACCAAATTGGCGGCAGTGATTTAATCGAGTAGAACACACCGCTTAAAAAGGTTAATGGCATGATCAAAAAGTTCTGAAACGCCGCTATTTGATCAAACTTCTCAGCCCACATACCCGCTATTAAACCAAGCGCGCCCATAGTAAAACTGCCTAAAAGCGCAAAAGAGACAATAATGAAACCGTTGTAAACGGGTACGTCTGCATAGAATATCGCCAGAATAAACACACCTAGACCAACCACCAAACCACGAGTGATTGCGGCCGCGATATAGGCGAAAAACATCTCCAGTTCTGACAAAGGTGGTAGCAAAATAAATACGATGCTGCCCATGACCTTAGACTGGATCATGCTCGATGAACTGTTCGCGAAGGCGTTTTGAATGACCGACATCATTAACAGGCCAGGAATCAAAAACGTCACGTAATCTACGCCTGGAAAAACCTCAACCCGCCCCTGCAAGACATGCCCAAATACAAAAAGATAAAGTAGAGAGGTGAGGACCGGGGCCATAACCGTCTGCAACCAAACTTTTGCAAAGCGCGCGATCTCTTTTCGAAACAAGGTGTAACAGGCAAACCAATTCATTCTGTATTCCTAATAGGCCTAAGCTTAGGCGCGTGCTTTGAGCGAATCTTGCGATTTTTTAGCGGACTGGCTGCCAGTCATTTGCACGAACACATCCTGCAAATTATCGTTCACAACAGACACAAAGGTCAGTTCTAAACCAGCATTTCTGAGCTGATCGAGAATGCCCATGATCGAATCCTGATCACGGTGCAAAGTCAGTTCCAACTCGTTCCCTTCTAAACGCGCAACACGAGACTGCAAATCCGACGGTACCGTTTCAATTGGTGATGACGCTCGGACTAGTAATTTACTTCCTAAGCCACGCGCCAACAAATCTTGCTTAGATTCCAACGCGATGATTTTACCGGCATCGATGATCGCAATCCGATCACAAAGCTCCTCGGCTTCCTCAAGGTAGTGCGTGGTTAAAACAATAGTGGTGCCCTGTGCATGCAGCTCTTTGACAAATTCCCACATAGACTGGCGAAGCTCTACATCGACACCCGCGGTCGGTTCATCTAATACCAGAACCTTGGGCTTGTGCACCAATGCTTGGGCAATCAAGACCCTGCGCTTCATCCCGCCAGACAGCTTGCGTAAATTAGTATCCGCTTTATCGCTTAAATTTAGCTTGGCCAACAACTCATCGATCCATGCATCGTTATTGCGCAAGCCAAAGTAGCCAGACTGGAAGTTGAGCGTTTCTCGAACACTAAAAAAGGGATCGATCACAACCTCTTGCGGTACCACACCAAGATTTCTACGGGCCTGTCGAAAGTCATTGCGCACATCCGCACCAAGCACCGACAAGGCACCTGAATCAACGCGCAGCAATCCTGCTAGAGCACTAATAAGCGTGGACTTGCCTGCACCATTTGGGCCGAGCAAACCAAAAAACTCGCCCTCTTCTATTTCGAAGCTAACGTCGTCTAGGGCTTGTAGGGATTCGAATCGCTTGCTAACGCGATCGACGCTGATCGCACTCATTAACCTGCGTTCTTTGCTTTTAGATCTGCAATTAGACCTTCAACGCCTTTTGTCGCCAAAGTGTTCTTGAATGCATCGCGGTAAGTTGAAATAAACTCCAATCCACCGATCTCCAAGTTAAAGGCGCGCCAGCTGGTGTCGCGACGATTACTCATGTGTAGATTTACCGCATAAGCCGTGCCATCGCCCGCAATAAGCTCAGCCTTGACAACAACTCGGTCACTGCCTGGAGCCAAATCTACTGGCAGAAAATTAACTTTTTCATCGCCTGTGTATTCAAGCAGAACACTCGCGTAGTTGATCAGCAAAAATTGCTTGAACTCATCAGCGAAGGCTTCCACACGATCTGGGCTGACGGTTTTACCGTATTTACCCAAGATCAAGCGCGCCATGCGGGGCACATGGACGGCTGAAATCAAGGTGTTGTCGACCATGTCATACAAGGCTTGAGTATCGTTTTTGTACAACTCGCGATTTTCTTGGATATTGCTAACCAGAGCATTAACCGCGTTTTTCGCGACTTGATCTGGCGGCGTCATGGCAACGCTTGATTGCATCGTGAAAACGCTCATCAACAAAGCAAGTGACAACACAGCCAATTTGGCAAGACGGCGAGAATTGTAGGTTTGATTTTTCATAATTTGACTGGCGTATAGTTTACGCAGTTGTGGGGACTTTGATTGTGGGAGACTCGTCGGAGCAATTAGCTCTTCGGTCGTCTCACTTGCGTTAAGGCAACTCTCAATAAGCGCCTCTGGCTGTAATACTCGACTCTCGGTTAATTCCTAATCAACAGTTTGATCAACAATGAGGCCCCAGAGACTAATTTCAAGGGCCTCTTAGACCTTACGTGTTTACGTCGTGAAGTATGCCAGAATGCATCTGAACGAAAGCTGAACACCTGTTAAGGATAGTTCATGTAAGAATAGTTCATGTTTGGCCGATCACGAATTGCCAAGACTATATGGCAACTGACATAGCAACTGACCCATTTCAAAGAGCGGTGAGAAAACTAATTAAAGCGCCTCACATGCAACTTTAGAGAGGTCTCTCACAGCTCTATTCGCCTCAGAACAAAAAGCGAGCCTAAAGAAATTAGGCTTAAGATTTCTTGCTGACTTTTTTGCTCGCCTTTTTCGCCACTTTCTTCGCTACACGCTTCGGCGCAGCAGCGTCTGAGCTACCTGCCGTGTTTTTGGCGACGGTCTCCATATTTTCATGGAGTTGGAAGAACAACATGATCAACTCACTAACGACACGAGCGAGGAGGCATCCGAGTGCGATAAAGACGATACCTTGAATAAAGCCGTGAAAACTTCCAGAGAAAACCTGAGCCAGCCCTTCCCAGACGACGGCTACCAAAGCAGCCCAATACACCACTTGCAACAAGCGGGGAGTTAGCATTTCGTCAAAGAACAAAATTTGGCGCGGAATCGGCTCTTGGATGAATTTTTTGAGCGCGTCTAAATTGAGTTTGTCTTGCATATTTGAGTTTCGTTCATGTTTGCTAGGAATGGTTCAGTGTATTATACGCAGTCGTCGCCGCTTTGAGGCGCTAAAACGGGTTAAAAAACGCTAATTATGACTGATCTTCTACTTCCTATCGGTGCTGTACTGTTCGGCTTCATTGTTTTAATGAAGAGTGCGGATATGCTCGTGGACAATGCGACAGAATTGGCATTGCGTTTAGGTATATCCACGTTCTTGGTCGGTGTATTGATCATCGGCTTCGGCACCTCAGCTCCAGAGATGTTTGTTTCGGCTATGGCGGCCTTAGAAAACAAGGGGAATTTGGCCGTGGGCAACGCACTCGGTTCCAATATCACCAACATCGCGGTTGTGTTGGGGCTGGCTGCCGTGATTAACCGAGTTCCGGTCGCACGAGACTCTGCCATCTCAGAAATACCCATCTTGATATTGACCGGCGTCATCGGCGCCTACTTTTTGCTTGATGGCGAACTTGGCTTGGTGGACGGCGCCGTCTTACTCATTGTTCTAATGACTTATCTTTATTGGTCATCGCAAAACGGCAGCAATGCGGTAGAGATGGAAGAGATTGAAAAGCATAGTCACGCGGAACGAACCACTTCAGCGCTGATTACGCTGAGTGCGTTCAGCATTATTTTGTTAATGCTGGCGTCCAAGGTGCTGGTGTTCGGCGCGGTTGAAATCGCCGAGTTCTTTGGAGTCAGTGACCTTGTTATCGGTTTAACAGTGGTTGCTATAGGCACCAGTCTGCCAGAGCTGGCTGCTGCCATTGCCGCTGCCCGAAGAAAGGTTCACGACATGATCATCGGCAACATTATTGGATCAAACGTGTTCAATGTACTGGGTGTGCTGGGGATCACGGGCGTTATTCAAACTACTCAAGTTGAGCCCGCGGTAATCTGGCGCGACTTCCCTGTAATGCTCGGCATTACTGTACTCATGCTAGTGATAGCCTTAACCCGCAAGAGTTTTGGACGCATAGAAGGTATCGCACTATTGAGTATCTATGCGGCCTACGTTAGCTACCTAATAATGCAAGCTCACTGAGTTATCCTTATAGCCGATGCCCAGCACTTTTAGCGAGTTGAGCCGCAGTTTCAGATACAATTGTGGTTTGAATGGCAATCACCCAAAGCTGACATGCAAAGCAAAAAATCAGAATACATAGCCTCGGCACGATCAGTCTTAGAAATCGAAGCCGACGCAATTACTCAGCAAATCGGCGCACTCGATGACCCCATTGGCGCGGACGCTTTCGCCAAGGCATGCGATTTAATGCTCGCTTGTGAGGGCCGTGTAGTCGTCACTGGGATGGGTAAGTCAGGGCACATTTCCAATAAAATTGCGGCCACTCTCGCGAGCACCGGCACCCCCGCTTTTTTTGTGCACCCAGGTGAAGCAAGCCACGGAGACCTCGGCATGATTACGCCGAAAGATCTGGTTTTAGCGATCTCTAATTCCGGCGAAACGTCCGAAGTACTGACAATTGTACCCATTATCAAACGCATGGGGGTGCCATTGATTGGCATTGCCAGCGCCCCACAGAGCACCCTAGCAAAACTCTCAGACGTGTATTTGAATGTCGGCGTTGCTAAAGAAGCCTGCCCAATGAATCTAGCGCCGACCGCCAGCACCACGGCGACATTAGCCATGGGAGACGCGCTTGCGATAGCGATCTTGAATGCGCGAGACTTCGACGAATCGGATTTCGCGCGTTCGCACCCTGGCGGATCACTTGGCCGCAGGCTGTTGTTGTATGTTGAAGACATCATGCACAGTGGCGATGAGCTGCCAATGGTCAGTGAGTCGGCAAGTTTGTCTGACGCCTTAATGGAAATGACCGGCAAAGGCCTTGGGATGACCGCAATTGTTGATGCAGAGCAAAACTTAATCGGCGTATACACCGACGGAGATTTGCGTCGTTCACTAGAGAAGCGGCTTGATCTTGACGGCGCGGTGGGCGACACCATGACTAAAAACCCTATCAGCATTCAAACCGGTGTTTTAGCGGCTGAGGTCGTGGCTTTAATGAAGAGCAAACGAATCGGTGGGATTTTAGTGACTGAAGGCGACCGCTTAGTTGGCGCAATCAACATGCAAGACCTGTTGCGTGCAGGCGTACTCTAGAACGCCCCCCTTAACCTTGAGTTCCAAAAAAGGCGAGTTCTGAGAAATGGGTCACCGAGTAAGCAAACACCGAGCCAAGTTAAACGGGCTCAGGCAATATAATTAAGGCTAGATTATGAAATTTGAGCAACTCCCAATTCTTCCCTATTCGGTGAGCGAGTCGGTACGTGAAAAAGCCAGCCAAATTAAGCTGGCCTTATTCGACGTGGACGGAGTGCTGACAGACGGACGCCTTTATTACGGTAAAAACGGTGAAAAGCTTAAAGTATTCCACGCCTTAGACGGCCACGGTCTAAAAATGCTGGAACAAGCTGGTATTACCGTCGGCATCATCACAGCGAGAAAATCCAAAGCCTTAGCCAAGAGATTACAAGACCTCAAGATTGCACACGTCTACATGAACGTTCAAGATAAAGTCGTGGCGTTCGAGCAACTATTGGAAAAACTGAACGTTAGTGCTGAACAGACCGCCTTTACCGGGGATGATGTGATCGATCTGGGTGTAATGCTGCGATGCGGGTTAAAATTTTCGGTCGATAATGGCCATTTCGTAGTCAAGGACATCGCCGACTGGATTTCGCCTCTGGCTGGTGGTCAAGGCGCTGTGCGAACGATCTGCGATGTTCTGCTGTACAGC
>CAZOIG010000078.1:0-12881 GCA_964579235.1 uncultured Gammaproteobacteria bacterium | reverse complement strand
CCGTAAAACTGTCGGCCTAGATCATTGCTTTGGATTGGCGCCACCACTCTAAACTGCTGTGCCGATTCGGAAATAGGTTCTAATAAGGTGTAGGTTTGATTGAGTCGCAGTTCGGAGAAAATTTGCGCCCCGGGCGTATCAGGCAGCATCGTGGTTGGGTCCGCCGAAGCAAAGGCTATAATTCGCCCAGAGTCGGTATACAAGGACACTTCGCTGTAATCTTCTAATTCTCGGATTTCATCTAAGGTTTTTAAAAGACCCGCACCGCCAAGGCTATTTCGTAAGTTGGCGGCGTACGCCTCTACATCCTCTGTGATCTCTTCCTTAATACCCTCAAGCGCAGTCTTGCCGAGCAGCAGTGAATCTTCAACGGCTTGTTCTATACGTACGTCAAACCAACTATCTACCCCTTTGTTAAGGAACTGAATCGAGAAATAGTAGATCAGTGAGAACGGAATGAGAGTCAGGCACAAAAAGATGACAACGAACTTGGCTGTGAGTTTGGAGCCGAGCTCATTTCGAGCGTATTGGCGGTAAAGCGCGTAACCATTGGTAATTAAAAACAGTACCAGCACACCAACGCCAACAGAGCCGACTATGATGACATAGAGCTGCGTACGACCGGCCTCGTCGTCGCCTAAGGACTGAATAGTCAGAAAGGCAAGCGCAAATAACAGGCCAGTACAAACTGTAATGACTGGCCATGGCCCCGAGGCTTTTTTAACTAATTCTCGAAATCCCATGTTATCCATCCAGTGTCAAAGTCCCATTGATTCGATACAAAAGCGCTGAGGCGAACAGGACCGGGCAGCTTGTATTTATCCAGCGCAAGGCGGAGGTGAGCGACCGATTCGTCACTTGTTATAAGATTTTTGGTTTCTTGCGTGTAGTCTGAGAACAGTCGTATTGATTCCGACCCAATGTAATCTGTAATGCCTAGAAAAGTAGCGAACAGCTCAGGGCGAGACTTGTCATTATGCAGCACCATAAACCGATTAGACAGAGCATGCCTCATGATTTTGAATTGGTGGCGCTGAGTGACCGAGTGATTATCCAGCAGCAGGCGAGGCGTTATGTAGGTGAAATCCAACTCAATGCTCAGAGGCACACCATTGCTTACAGCTTCGCGCATTTGCTCAGTAAAACTTATGTTGAGTTTACCGATGGACGGATTAGTAAACGAGTAGACCGTATCGGTCTCGGCAAATGTGGTTTGCGCTAGGGTGGATGCGCTGGTTACAGCGATAAGCGCAAGCGCGATCCAAAACAAAGCTGTAGGCATCACCTCGAAACGCTCTTTAATGGCAAGCGCGCTCGAGGAGCGTGCGGCGACTCTCAGCCGCAAGCTCGTGGGGAACAGCCGTGTTCGAAGAGATTGCATGCCCTGAGTATACCGTTTCAAGGGAAGTGTTTAATGTCTATTCGGTTAGTTTGAAAGCCTAAGCTTGGCTGGTTTTTTGAAACAGAGCGTAATAGAAACCATCCATCGGATGCACACCGGGAAGGGTTTGGTAGCCAAGTCCTGACTTCAAGGCGTTCGGGTGATGCAATTCTAAAGACTCGACGTTGGTGTGTCTTGTGATGAAGGCCTGAGCTTGGTTCTCGTTCTCCGCCCGCAGGACCGAACAGGTTGCATAGAGTAGTTTGCCTCCCGGCTTTAGCTTGGACCAGCATGTGTCCAAGATGCGGGCCTGCAGCTCAGTTAGAACGTCAATGTCAGTGTCGCGGCGATGGTGACGTATATCGGGGTGTCGTCGAATTACGCCGGTGCCACTGCAAGGCGCATCGATCAGAATTTTGTCAAAAAGGTCGTTCTCTTTCGGCCACGTGGCGGCATCGCTTGCGTCTGCAGTGGCGAGCAAAGCTTGATCGCTTAGCTCGAGTCTGGCGAGCGTTTCATTTATCGATTCGACACGATCTTGGTCAACGTCTAAGGCGACTATCTTTGCACTTGAATCACCACCCAAGTGCTCGATTATATGAGCCAATTTGCCACCTGGCGCGGCGCATGCATCCAATACCGATTCACCTGCTTGGGGATTTAAAAATACCGCTGCCAGCTGCGCTGCGGTGTCTTGAACCGAGCATGAGCCTTGCGCAAAACTGGGTAAGCTACCCACGGGAACAGGCGCGTTGACAATGATTCCGACTGGGCTGGCTGGGTCGGCTGCTGCCTCAATGTCGTTGCTGCGCAGTTGTTCTAGATAGTCGTCACGCGTATTACGTAAAGTATTTACTCGCAGGCAAAGATCTGGACGATTATCGTTGGCCGCCAAAATGTCTTCCCAATATTCGGGCCAATCAGTTTTCAGGCGCTTAGTGAACCAATCAGGGTGCGTGAGTTGATGCACCGTAGTGTCCTGAACAGCCGCATCGAGCGCTGCTTGTTCTCGCTGAAAACGTCGAAGACAGGCGTTGAGCAGTTTCACTGCCCACACTTTTTTAGCTTTCTTCGCACCATTTACGGTCTCGGCAATCGCCGCGTGTTCAGCCGTTGATAGATGCTTGAGTTGGTATAAACCCACCAATAACAAAAAATGAATGTCGCGATCTTTGTTTCGTAAGGGCTTGCTCAATAAGCTTTTGCTGATGTGGTCTAAATACCCAAACCAACGGCATACGCCAAATACAAGTTCCTTGATAAAACTGAGATCGGCTGGGCTAATGGGCTCTTTGGTATTTACCGAGTTTGACAGGTCTGCAAGTACTCGGTCCAGCGAGCGCCCCCCATCAATGATGTGTTGCGCACACCGAGCAGCAATTAGGCGAGTGTTGTTCATAAAGGCCTTGGATTAGTCCGCTGACGAATCAAAGCCTTGGCCGAGCTCTAACTCAAAACCGTTGCGAAACGCTTTGACGTCAAGCGGTTTTCCACCGTCTTTCTGAACCCGCTCTAACGCTAATTGGCCGTTTCCACACTGCACGATGATGCGGTTTGCTTCGAGCGCGGTAATGTCGCCAGGCTTGCGCTTCGAGGCCTCAGTAAGTGCTTGGGCTTGCCAAATTCGCAGGCGCTGCCCATTGATAAAGGTTTGGCAAACGGGCCAAGGAATAAACGCTCGAATTTTTTGTGCGATAGCGACAGCTGACTCGCTCCAGTCTATATTGGCTTCGGCTTTCTCTAGCTTGTGCGCATAGTTTGCTAGCTTATCGTCTTGCGGTGTGGGTGTGCCCGCTGTGTTTGATTCCAGGTCACTCAGTACTTGATTGATACCTCGCGCACCCAGTTCAGCCAGTTTTTCGTGCAGGCTGGCCGAGGTGTCGTCGCGCTCAATCTTGGTGGTTAGGGTTTTGAAAACCGGGCCTGTATCTAAACCCGCCTCCATTTGCATAATGCTTACCCCGGTTTCAGCGTCGCCGGCTTCGATCGCCCTTTGGATCGGTGCGGCACCACGCCAACGCGGCAAAATGGACGCGTGTATGTTCAAGCAACCGAACTTAGGAATATCTAAAACCATTTGAGGAATCAGCATGCCATAGGCAACAACGACCATTACGTCGGCGTTGTATTCCTCTAATTGCGTTGCAATGGGTTTCAGCTTTTCCGGCTGTAGGACTTCAATGTCGTGAGCTTGGGCAAGCTGCTTTACTGGACTGGGTATCAACTTCTTACCACGTCCGGAACGCCGATCAGGCTGGGTGAGTACCGCCACTACGGTATGTTCTGCAAGGATAGCCTGCAGCGCGGTGGCAGCGAAGGGCGGAGTGCCGGCAAAAATGATACGCATGATTCGGGCTCAGCTCTCCAGCTTATTCATTTTGACTAGCTTCTTTTTGACTCTATCTTGCTTCAGCCGCGATAAGTAATCGACAAATACTTTGCCTGCGAGATGATCCATCTCGTGTTGAATGCAGACTGCTTGCAGGCCCTCGGCATCAAGTTCAAATATTTCGCCTTGTTTGTCCATTGCAGTAATCGTAATGGTTTCGGCTCGCTTAACTGGCGCGTAATATTCGGGCACCGACAAGCAACCTTCGTCGTAGACCTGTTCGCCGTTTTGCTTAACAATCTTTGGATTGATCAACACTAAGGGCTGGTTTCGCTCTTCACTTAAATCCATAACGATCACTTGCAAGTGTACGTCTACCTGAGTTGCGGCCAGTCCAATACCATTTGCGTCGTACATAGTCTCGAGCATGTCTTCGACGAGTATTTGGATGTCTTTGTCGACCTTCTCAACCGGCTTTGCAATGGTGCGCAGGCGTTGATCGGGGTATCGGAGTATTTCTCGAATGGCCATCTTGCTGGAAATTTATCTATGGGTTGTAATTGGCTTAGTGGTGAGTCTAAACAATCGTTTTGATAGGCGAGTGAGCGGCGCTTGGGTGCTAACACACACAATGGTCGCTAACGAATGGGTGTATTAAGCCTTGATTGGATTACAGTTTCGCCAAAAAATAGCTTACACTCTAGTTTACCTTGTTTACCTAACAGACTAAATAACAAAGACTATTTCTATCTTCTTATCAATGGGGCGTAATATAGGGGCGCAAAGCAAAATTGCGAGTAACTTAAGAAGAATAAGCGGTTGGAGAATTACTCAATGACTAAGCAATATCGCCCATTTTCTCAGTTTTCTGAGGTCAGTTCAAAAGCATTGGTCAGCTCGAGCTGGGTCAAAACAAGACTGTTTGCCATGCTCGCCATGGCTATGGTAATGCTTGCATCACCTCCGCTCTCTGCTCAGAGCGGCACTCTGCTAAGTCCTAGCTATCCTGATCGTTATGAGGTTGTCGAGGGCGATACGCTGTGGGGGATCTCCGCCAAGTTCCTAAATGACCCTTGGCGCTGGCCTGAAATATGGCAGGGCAACTCGCAGGTTGAAAACCCAGACTTGATTTATCCTGGCGACGTGCTCGTGTTGAGTTTTATCGATGGCAAGCCAACGCTCAGGGCCTTACGCCGAGAAGTGGTCAAGCTGTCGCCTCAAGCGCGGGCCGAGACGTTTTCCGACGCTATACCTCCGATTGACCCAGCAGCAATTCAAGCGTATTTAAATTCACCTTTGGTGACCAGTGACGAAGAGCTTTTGACCGCTGGCTATATCGTTAACGGTTTTGATAATCGCTTATTAATGGGTCGTTATGATCAGTTTTATGCGCGCGGCATTGTTGACCAAGACGCGAGCGAGTTTCGCGTATTTCGTCCAGGTCGCCACTTTGTTGATCCGGTAACTGGCGAGAGTTTGGGGTATGAGGCGCGTCACCTTGGTGATGCTCGCATGCTTAAAGCTGGTGATCCTTCGAAACTGATTATTACTAAGTCGTTTGAAGACACAACCATCCGAGATCGCTTACGCCCTATTGCCAATAAAGAAGCGCTGCCATTTTTCTATCCTGATGTGCCTCTGGATTCACAGATCCGAGGGCTGATCTTGGAGACGCCTAATCGCTCCACTGAGCTCGGTGCTTTGTCGGTAGTCGCCATTAACTTAGGCGAGCGCGAACAAATGCGTCGCGGTGATGTTCTGCGTATTTTTAGTCAGTCGCGTACAGACGAAGATCCTATGACGGGTGAGGATTATTTGATTCCAGAAGAACGCGTGGGGCTTGCTTTGATTTTCAGAACATTTGAGAAAGTCAGCTACGCGATTATTACCGATTCAGAGCGACAGATCCTGCCAGGCGACATTGTTCGAAGCCCTGACTATGACGAGCAGGCAAGCGATACTGGCGCAGCGGAGTAAGTACTAAGGCTTCGCGTTCTATAGTCCGTTTTTTAAGACTAGAGCATCTACCATATTGGCGTTAGTCTCCTCTTGAATACAATATTGTTCGAGGAGATTTCGCGTGTCATCGGCACTCATTCATGGCGTTCCAGCCAACGTGTTTCCATGGCTGATGCTCAGCATAGACGCCAGCCTGAGCCGTGCCGAGAAGTATCAACTGATTGCCGATGACGGCGCTCGAAACGCGCGTTTTAAGCACTACCAATCGTGCGCGCTAAGCGCTCTGCATGCTCAAGTGCTGCAAAAGGTTAGCGCGTTTCTAAAGACCCCGAGGTCACATTGCGTTTGCCTTGACCATTGCACCTATCCAAGTTTGCTCAAACAGCTCAACGACCCACCACTCCTTCTCTATGCATTGGGTGATCTGTCGCTCTTCGAAAAACCCAGTATCTCGGTAGTAGGCTCGCGCAAGCCAACCCCGCTAGGGCTTCGGTCAGCACGCGATTTCTCGCGCACATTGGCAAACATGGGCCTATGTGTTGTCAGCGGGATGGCGCTTGGTATAGACGCTTGCGCGCATCAAGCCAGTCTTGTTGGACAGGGCGGGACAATTGCGGTGTTGGCGAGCGGCGCTGACGTCATTTACCCTAGCCGACACAGCCAGCTTTATCGGTCTATCGTCGAAAATGGCCTAGTGATATCCGAATATCTCCCGGGCGACAAGGCGCGCGCTTATCGGTTTCCCGAACGCAACCGAATCGTCAGCGGCCTGAGTTTAGGCACTTTAATTGTCGAAGCCGCGGAACGCTCCGGAACCCTTATTACAGCGCGTCTGAGTTTAGAGCAAAACCGTGAGGTGTTCGTGGTTCCTGGTGGGCTCTACAGCACTCAATACGCGGGATCCAACCGCCTTATCAAGCAGGGTGCGTGTATGGTGAGCGACGTTGACGATATACTTTTTGAGTTATCAGCGCAGTTGCGCGCTCGCACGCCTGATGCGCAAAATTCAGACCTTGCTGGCAAAGCTCGCTCCCAAACAGAGACTGATGCGCTGGCATTGAGCAAAGTAGGTTTGTTGAGTAATCAAGATTGCGTGTTAGTTTTTCAAGAGCTGGAGCGTGCACCTAGCTCAGTTGATGCTCTGGTTGAGCTATGTGGACTTGATGCAGCGCGAATAAACTCGGCCTTATCCTTGTTGGAGCTTGAGGGTGTGGTTGCGAATGAGGCACAAGGCAGGTTCTTTGTTTGTGTCTAATTTGGCGATACATTTGACGTGGAAATTTTCATTGTTTTAAAAAAATGCTGCACCGCTGCCGACAAACTTGTGTACACTCAAGACTAGACATCGAGCATTGTTTAGGAGGTCGTACTTGAAAGAAGACATGTTGGAAGTGTTGATGTACCTCTTCGATAACTACATAGTTGAAGGCATAGAAGGCCTGAATAGTTTCGAACCCTCGCAAGACCAAATCGCCAAGGAACTGGCGGGCGCTGGATTTCAGTCTGAGGAAATCAGTAAGGCGTTCATGTGGCTCGAAGACCTACTCGAGATCACGCAGCAATCCAAGCAGAGCACGCTTGTGCAAAGTCATTCATCGCTGCGCATTTACACCAATGAAGAAGTCCAGAAGTTAGGCCTAGCGGGTCAGCAGCTGCTCAGCCGCTTGGTTAACATGGGTGTTTTGAGTGAGTTTTCACGAGAGATGGTGGTTGATCGGGTGATGGCATTAGAAAGTATAGATGTCGATATTGACCATATCCGCTGGGTCGCTTTGATGGTATTAAGTAATCAGCCTGGTTTTGATGAAATTGCCGAATGGGCCGAAGTTATCGTTACCGAAGGCGCCGTTCCCGTTATTCATTAGTGCGTTTCGGCGCGAGTTTTAAGCGCTCTACTAGAGCTTAAAGTTGGGCTTCAAGCAATGCTTCATGTAAGCCTTCACGCCGCTCAGATCGAGCTGTATCGCTCTGGTTTTCAAATTACCTGACGCCGGCTTGGCTGCCGAAAGGTTTTGCGTTTTACCACCTTATCGGCCTGCGTAATTACCTTGCGCTGAATAAAAATTCTTGCTCTTAAGCTAACTCCTGTGGATACTCGCCACTATTTACGGGCGGATTACGGGCGTTTTTTCGACAATTTCACGAAGGATTTGCTTTTCTCCTGTGACTCGCATTAGGCTAATAGCCAATTCTTGACTTTCGCTTATTCGGGCTTACATTCGCAAAAAGCGGAATTCAAAATCACATTTTTCTTAGTCGATGCGTCGACTATTTGACCAATTGGACTGTTCATGGGCAAAGCGCTGGTAATCGTAGAATCGCCTGCTAAGGCAAAAACGATTAACAAATATTTGGGAAATGACTACATCGTTAAATCGAGTGTAGGGCATATTCGCGACCTCCCCACCAGCGGTTCTGACAAGAAACCCGTTGATCCGAAGGAGCGCGCTCGCCAAGCGGCGATCACGCGCAAACTGTCGCCAGCCAAGAAAGCCTTGCATAAAGCTAAGAAGAGCAAAGAACAGTTGATCCGGCGAATGGGCATTAACCCAGACAAAAACTGGGATGCGCACTACGAGATATTGCCTGGCAAGGAAAAAGTAGTCGACGAACTGGTCAAACTAGCAAAACAGGCCGACACCATCTATCTCGCGACCGATATGGACCGAGAGGGCGAGGCGATTGCCTGGCATCTGCAAGAGGCAATTGGTGGCGACCCCTCGCGGTATCGCCGTGTAGTGTTTAATGAGATCACTAAGACTGCGATCAACGCGGCGTTTGAAAACCCAGGCCCGGTGGACATGCATCGAGTGCATGCTCAACAAGCACGGCGTTTTCTAGATCGTGTGGTTGGTTATATGGTCTCGCCACTTTTATGGGCGAAGATCGCAAGGGGCTTGTCAGCAGGTCGGGTTCAGTCAGTCGCTTTGCGTTTGGTTGTAGAACGCGAGCGAGAGATCAGAGCCTTCATCCCTGAGGAATTTTGGGATCTCTTTGCGCACTTAAAAAACGCCAGCAAAGATGTGATTCCTTTTGAGGTCAAAAAGCACAAAGGTAAAGCCTTTCGCCCCACCAATAAGGCCGACACCTTCGATGCAATGGGTGAACTCAAGCAGGGCGAATATAAGGTTGCTGAGATTAATGAGCGACCCAATAGCACCAAGCCAACTGCGCCGTTTATTACGTCTACATTGCAGCAGGCCGCCAGTACTCGAATGGGGTTTGGCGTCAAGAAGACTATGATGTTGGCTCAGCGTTTGTACGAAGCCGGCTACATCACGTATATGCGAACGGATTCGACTAACCTAAGTAAAGAAGCCGTTGCTGAGTGTCGCTTGTTTGTTGAAAAGCACCACGGCAAAAAGTACTTATCTGAAGCGCCCGTATCTTACTCCAACAAAGAAAACGCGCAGGAAGCTCACGAGGCAATCAGACCTTCTGATGTCAGGACCATGCCGAGTCAACTAAAGAATGTTGACCGCGATGCGGAGCGCCTTTACACCTTGATCTGGCGTCAATTCGTAGCGTGTCAAATGGCGCCTGCGAGGTTTTTAAGCACCAGCGTGGTTATCCATCATGGTGAATATGAATTGCGCACGCGCGGTCGTGTTGTGGTGTTTGACGGTTATCAAAAAGTCCACCCACCTGCGACCAAAAAGGACGACGATGGCGTGTTGCCCGCGATGAAAGTTGGCGAGGTCTTAGAGCTCGAACGGCTCAAGCCGACTCAGCATTTCACTAAGCCACCCGCTCGTTATACCGAAGCTAGCCTCGTTAAAGAACTTGAGAAGCGCGGCATTGGCCGACCATCTACTTATGCCGCGATCATTTCTACGATTCAGGATCGTGGTTATGTCACGGTTGATCAACGTCGGTTCTATGCTCAAAAAATGGGCGACATCGTGACCGAAAGATTGGTTGAAAGTTTTACTGATCTCATGGACTACGACTTTACCGCCAGTATGGAGGCGCGCTTAGATGACGTGGCCTCGGGCAAACTGCAGTGGCGAGACCTCTTAAACGAGTTTTACTCCGATTTTTCTGAGACCTTGTTGCGAGCGCAGAATGACGACGATGGCGGCATGCGTCCAAACAATCCGACCCAAACCGACATTACCTGTCCAGACCCAGAATGCGGTCGGCCAATGCAAATTCGCACCGGCAGTACGGGCGTTTTTCTTGGCTGCTCAGGTTATAACTTGCCCCCCAAAGAGCGTTGTAAGAAAACCATGAACTTGGTCAGTGATGACGAAGTGGTAAACGTTGATGAGGACGAAGAAGCAGAAGCAAAGCTGCTTATCAATAAGCGCAAGTGTTCGGTTTGCAGCACCGCAATGGATGGCTATTTGCTGGATGAAAAACGCAAATTGCACATCTGTGGTCGCAACCCAGATTGTGCGGGCTTTGAGATAGAGCACGGCACATTCAAAATTAAGGGCTATGAAGGGCCTGTGATTGATTGTGATAAGTGCGGCTCTGAAATGCAGCTTAAGAATGGGCGTTTCGGCAAGTACTTTGGGTGCACATCCGAAGACTGTAAAAACACTCGAAAACTGTTACGCAACGGAGAGGCGGCGCCGCCTAAAATGGATCCGGTGCAAATGCCCGAGCTGAAGTGCCTTAAAGTTGATGACCATTACGTATTGCGCGACGGTGCATCAGGTCTCTTTTTGGCCGCCAGTGGTTTTCCAAAAAATCGCGAAACGCGTGCGCCGTTGGTCGCTGAGATACTTCCGCATAAGGACGAGATTGACCCTAAATACACGTATTTGTTTTCAGCACCGGTGGCTGACGATGACGGTGTGCCAACAGTAATTCGCTATAGCCGAAAGACCGCGGAGATTTACGTGCAGTCTGAGGAAGACGGCAAAGCCACAGGTTGGAAGTCTTTTTACGAAGGCGGCAAGTGGGTCAATCAGGACAATAAGACAGCGGCCAAGAAAAAGACCAAAAAGAAAGCTAAGAAAAAGGCCTCCAAAAAGAAAGCTAAGAAAAAGACGACTAAAAAATAGTCGAATGAGAAAACTAGCTAGCGTAGTTTGAGCCTTGCTGATCTAAGATTTTTTTGATGTCGGCAAAATGCCGGGTAGCTGAGTCACCGTAGTTGTCTAGTTGTTGCGCTGTTTTGCGTGCGATGTCGTCACTCAAGACATTCAGCGCTTGTCCTGTTTGGAGCGCCAAGATGTAGGTTTTAGCGGCACGTTCAAAATAGTAAAGTCGGTCGAAGGTCTCGGCTACTGAGTCGCCCAGCACCAGTACGCCATGATTTCCCATTACCATAACCTTTACCTTGGGGTCGCTAAATAGGCGGGCGCAGCGTTGCCCCTCAGACTCTAAAGCCAGACCGCCGTATTCGGTGTCCACAGTATGTCGTTCGAAGAACGCCGCGCTGTTTTGATCAATAGGCGGTAGGTGAGCGTCTTTTAGGGTGGCTAATACTGTGGCGTAGGTGCTGTGCACATGCATTACGCATCGAGCGTGCGGCACGTGTTTATGCACGCTACTGTGGAGCCCCCAGGCGGTTGCATCGGGTGCATCGGGTCCTTGCATTACGTCTTTATCGTTGGCATCCAATAAGATGATGTCGCTCGCCGTAATCAACGAGAAGTGCCGTTGGTTTGGGTTCATGAGAAACTGTTCGCCACTCTCGTCTACCTTTAAAGAGAAGTGGTTGGCGACTGCTTCGTTAAACCCCAGTTGGGCCGCCATTTGAAACGCGGCCGCTAAGTCGACGCGTTCTCGCGCATACTGGCCGGGCCTGTCTGCCTCCAAGTTCTGAATTTTGATCACAGTATATTCCTGCACCGCTCTCGCAGTTTATTCCAAGCCCGCTAGTTCAATTTCTCCCGCAATCAAACGCTTGAGTAACACGGCGACTAATTTAGTCCGCGCTATCAACGATTGCACACTGGCTTGCTCGCGCGAAGAATGATTACCGCTGCCGTCGATCCCTAAGGTATCAATGGTGGGTAAGCCCACCCCTTGTGCAATGGAGCCATCAGTGCCGCCGCCTGAGAAACGCTTGCCGATAATGGGTTGGCCAATCGTTAACGATAAAGACATGGTTTCATCAATCAGAAAATCGACCATGGGGTGTTTAGCTTTCACGGGTCTATGCAGGGTCGACCAGTGCTCAACTTTTGGCAGTCCTGGGTAGGCAGGATTGCTCACAACGGTTTGCTGTGCGATGGCGTGTATGTCATTTTGCAATTGTTCGCCAGTCGCTTGATCGGGAAAGCGCATATCGATGTAAGCTTCAGCACAACCCGGGATGGTATTACGCTTCTCACCGCCTGCCATAACGCCAACGTTGACGGTCGCCTGAGTGTCGTAGTCGGTCAACTCTTCGATAGCGATGATTTTATGGGCTAATTCTAGGCTTGCCGACACACCTTCTTCATGGGCGGAACCCGAGTGAGATTCTCGTCCGGTTATTCTTAAGCGTGCTTGGCCAAGACCTTTGCGAGAATCGACCACCAAATTGTTATACGAGCTTTCAAACACCAAGCCCAGATCATGCTGTTGCGCCAATTCTTCGATCAATGCGCGTGAACCCAACGAGCCCATTTCTTCATCCGCGTTCAGCAGAATAGTCATATTGGTGTTTTCCAATGCGCCGGTTTCGTGCAGGGCGCGCAACGCATTTAGCATAATGACTATGCCGCCTTTCATGTCAGAAACGCCGGGCCCCTTGAGCACGCCGTCAGGCATGACCTCTAAGGTCTGGAATTCATCGTTGACACCGAAAACGGTATCCATGTGCCCGTTGAGGAACAAGCGTAGCTTAGAGTCGCCTTGGCGTTGTGCAGTTAAAGAATCCGCAAACTCGACCTGATCGCCCGCGCAAGTCAGTACCGAGAGAGAGGGCGAGGAATGGGTTTGGGTACTAAAACCTAAGGTCTGAAGTTCGCCTTCGAGTAAGTCTCGATACTGATCGAGTCCAGCTTTATTCAACGTGCCGGTGTTTATTCCGACATGCTGTTTTAGCTCAGCAAGAATTGTGTCGGCTCGTTCATCCACCCAGCTGATTAACTGTTTTTCATCGGAGCTCAGCGTTGCTGCTTGAATGTCTGTTTGCTCAGCGAATAAGAGCGTAGAATGCGCGGCCAGTACGCCGAGCCCAAACGCGCTAACGAGAGCGCTTCTTAGTGCAGTAGTTAGGTAGGACATAGTTTTCGACGTTATAGGTAGTTTTGAGAAGCCTAAGCCTAG
>CAZOIG010000077.1:0-6416 GCA_964579235.1 uncultured Gammaproteobacteria bacterium | reverse complement strand
TGATACCATTGCCTTTTATCGTCAACTTGCCGTTCTTGGGGCCAACGGTTTCAACTCCCATTGACTCAAAGGCTCGCAGGGTTGCTAACACGTCTTCGCCTTCTAAGAGGCCCGTGATCTTGCTGGTTCCTTCAGCCAAAGAAGAAAACATGACCGCGCGGTGAGACATAGATTTGTCCCCAGGCAAGCGAAGCTTACCGCTTAGTGCCTTGTCACTTTTTGTACAGTGAAACTGCTTTATTGCTGCCATGTTGACCTACATCATTTCGCTCTTAGCAAAAACACCGAAAAACGAGGTGCCGAAGCATTGAGCTTTTTTTAAAACGGGGGCGAGATTATATAGCGAACAAGTTTGAATTTGAGAATACTTTATTAAAAAGTGTAAGAGCTCATACCCCATAGCTGACGAATGCCTAAGACAGGCCGCGCTCAACGGGCCATTCGCAGAAATTGTGGAGTTTAGGTATCGTCGAGAACCGACTTTGCCTTATTCAGCAAACCTGAGTCGCGCGCTTGTTTGGCCATTTCGAAGTATTCCAAAATTCCTGTTTGATCCGCATTTTTTACGTGCGACTCGATTTCCTCAATTTGCTTTTTAAACCCTCTAAGCGCATCCAGCACGTGTGCTTGGTTAGTAACGCAAATGTCTCTCCACATTTGCGCATCACTCGAAGCAATCCGCGTAAAATCATAAAAGCCCGCTGCAGCCAGATCAAACAACTGTTGACGCTCTTGTTGCTGGCTCAAGTAATTGACCAATGTGAATGCAATGACGTGGGGCAAGTGACTGGTTTTCGCGAAGATCGCGTCATGCTCATCTAAGCTCAACTCGAGGACTCGCGCACCAACGGCCCGCCACATGGCGGCAACTCTCTGTGTTGCTGCAGCACTCGACTCAGGTGTGTTGGTAATAATAAGGTGCTTATTTTTAAACAAAGACTTCTTTGCTGCTTCAACACCCGAATTTTCACCACCAGCAATGGGGTGAGCGAACACACTTTGCTCTAGCAGTTGCGGCGTGTGCTCAGCCACCTCGAGATATAAGGATTTTTTAACGCTGCCGACGTCGCTAATAAGTGTTTGAGCACCAATACACTTCGACAATTGCTGGTAGATTGGTCGCATGGCTTGCATTGGAACCGCGAGAATAACTAGATCCGCATCAATAACGGCTTCTTCTAGAGGCTCACAGCGGTCTACCACGCCATTTTGGACTGCGAACTCGGCGGTTTTTTCAGATCGGCATACACCCACTACGTTCTGGGCAAGACGTCTGTCTCGAAGCTCGTAAGCCAGAGACCCTCCAAGTAGACCGGTACCAACAATGACGACTTTATCGAACATAAATGAGCTCGTTAACTAAAACCTTAAAGCAAATTACAAGAGGTGACTCAATATCAGGTAGCTGTCTTACAGCACACCCTACAGAACACCAATGGGATAGGAACCAATGAGCTTGAAAAATGCGGACTTCTCACGCAATTCGTCCAAGGCTTTTGAGACTTCAGGACGGTCGACGTGACCAATCAAGTCAATGAAAAAGAAATACTCCCAATTTGTTTGTCGGGATGGCCGAGATTCGATTCGGCTCATGTCAACGCCCGCATCGTACAAAGGCTTCAACAACTCAAATAAGCTGCCGACTTTGTTTGGGGTGGATATCATTATCGTGGTTTTGTCTTCGCCACTTTCCTTATAGGTGTTGTTGCCGATCACCAAGAAACGCGTGGTGTTATTGCGCTCATCTTCAATACCCGATGCGAGCACTTTGATATCGTAGAGTTTGGCGGCAATGTCGCTCGCGATTGCCGCAGCATCATGATCATCAGCGGCAACGATAGCCGCTTCAGAGTTGCTATTGGCCGCCACCTGCTCTGCGTCAGGCAAGTATCTTTCTAACCACTCTCGGCACTGCGCGAGAGCTTGTGGATGAGCGTAAACACGCTTAACTGAGGTGAGACCCTCGCCATTACTCAACAAGTTATGGTTGATAGGCAAATGCACTTCACCGCACACTTTAAGACTGGAGGTAGCGAAACAATCGAGCGTGTGGGTAATAACACCTTCCGTTGAGTTTTCGACCGGCACAACGCCAAAATGCGCCTGTCCTTGCTCTACAACTCGAAATACATCAGCGATGGTTTTCACATCGGCAGCTTTGACTGCATTGCCAAAGTGCTTGATAACCGCTGCCTGCGTATATGTACCCTCTGGCCCGAGATAAGCAACGGTCATTGGCATTTCAGCAGCGAGCGAGGTCGACATAATCTCGCGCATCAGATGCACCATCTCATCGTCACTGACTAGACCCTCTAGCTCTTCTCTTAAAACCGCATTGCGTTCTCGCACACGGCGTAAGACTTGAGCTTCTCGCTCTGGCCTATAAAACGAGGCACTGGAATCCGCCGCCATCTTAGCTTTAGCAATCTTCGATGCGACTAAAACACGTTCCTGAATCAAACGTTGGATCTGCGTATCGCACCGATCGATCTCTTTACGCAGATCGAGCAGCTCTTGAGTGTCTATTTCTTGTTTTTCAGACATGTGTTACGCGGCGCGGTTAGGTCTTGAACTGCCAAGCTTAGCCGAATCAACTAGTCTTGAATAGCTCGGGCGATTTTAATCCCCTCTAGGCCCTTAATCGTGTCGACCACTGACTGCGGAATTTGCGAGTCTGAATCAATAATGGTGTAGGCCAAATCACCTTTCGAGCGATTGATCATATCATTGATGTTCAACGACGCATCCGCCATAACGGATGATATTTGGCTCACCATATTGGGAACATTTTCATTGCATACAACCAGTCTAAAGGGCGTGCGTCTTGGCATGCTGACGTTCGGAAAGTTCACTGAATTAGTAATATTGCCCTCTTCCAAATAAGACTTTATCTGCTCGGCCACCATGATCGCACAGTTATCTTCAGCTTCTCCGGTGCTCGCACCTAAGTGCGGCAAACCAATTACACCGGGCGTTGTTTTCGTAAGATTATTCGGAAAGTCAGTCACGTAGCCACCAAGTTCTCCCGCCGTCAGCGCCGCACACACGGCTTGGTCATTGATGATCCCACCTCGCGCTAGATTGATCAGAACCGCAGTAGATTTCAACTTTGAGACATTATCCGCATTAATGAGATCTTTAGTCGCATCTATCAAAGGCACGTGCACGCTCAGAAAGTCAACGTGCGGCAACATTTCGTCAACGCTATTGGCTCGCTCCACATTAGTCGATAGTTGCCAAGCGCCGTCTACCGTTAAGCCTGGATCAAAGCCGAGGACTTTCATACCCAAATCAATACAGGCATTGGCGACTAAGCCACCAATTGCACCTAAGCCTACGACCCCAATAGTTTTGCCGGGCAACTCGTAGCCCGCGTATTTTTTCTTACCCGCCTCAACCAGCTTAGACAGTTCTGCATCACTCCCTTCAAGCTCGTTGACGTATTGCACGGCGTCAGACAAATTTCTTGCGGCTAGAAACAAACTACCCAGAACCAACTCTTTTACAGCATTCGCGTTCGCGCCAGGCGCATTGAACACAGCAACACCGTTATCACTCATTTTATCGAGAGGGATGTTATTCACACCCGCACCGGCTCGACCCACTGCTTTTAGTGACGCCGGGATCTCCATGTCATGCATTTTGAAAGATCGCAGTAGAATCGCATCTGGGTTGGTGTGCGAATCACTTACTGTATAAGTATCTTGCGGTAAGCGGCTAAGGCCAGCTTCAGAAATATTGTTGAGAGTTAGTACGTCGTATGTGCGCATAGTTAAGAGTGAGGTTAAATCCAAAATTAGTTTGAAGGTTCGCAGCCCCTTAAAGCAAGAATATTACGAACCAGAGACTGGCGTCAGTGGGCTTGGGTCAGTAAAGCCAGTATTAACGGGGGTTAGCCACCTTGAAATCATCCATGAAGTTGATTAGATCTTCGACAGCTCTGATATCGGTAGCGTTGTAGATGCTCGCGCGCATCCCGCCAACGGATCTATGCCCTTTTAGCGAGTGCAAGCCCGCCGCTGTCGCTGATTCTATAAATTGACCTTCTAGACTAGAATCATGCACTAAGAACGGCACGTTCATCCATGACCGGTCAGAAGTTTGCACGGGGTTGCTGTAGTAGCCATCAGACTGGTCGATATAACCATAAAGCGTTTCAGCCTTTTTGGCATTCAGCTTTGCCATCTCAGCCAAACCGCCCTGTGCCTTGAGCCACTTAAAGACCTTGGCGGCTAGATACCACGCAAAGGTAGGCGGCGTGTTGCTCATGCTGTCGGACTCTGCCATCACAGACCAATCCAACATACGTGGTGTTTTGGGGTCGGCATTACCTACCAAATCGTCTCTTACAATGACAATCGTAATGCCAGCAGGACCAATATTTTTTTGTGCGCCGGCGTAGATCACGCCATATTTCGATACATCTAATGGACGCGACAATATAGTTGAAGACATATCAGCACAAATTGGTGTGCTGGTCTCAGGAAGCCAGTCGAACTCAACGCCGGCGATGGTCTCATTCGGTGTGATGTGAAGGTAAGCCGCCTGGTCATCCATTTTCCAATTTTGCGCTGCAGGAACTGACTTATAGGCTTCTTCGCTGGTATCGCACACGACGTTTACGTTTACAAAGCGTTTAGCATCAGCGATTGCTTTCTTGCCCCAATGGCCGGTGTGCGCGTAGTCAGCGCTTGTACCTAAATGATTTAGATTTAGCGGTATTGCCGAAAACTGCGTCGTCGCGCCACCTTGCAAAAACAACACTTTGTAATTGTCCGGCACATTCAATAAATCGCGCAAATCCTGTTCCGCCCCCGCGGCAAGCTCAACAAATGCTTTTCCGCGATGCGATACTTCCATCACCGAGGCTCCCTGACCTTGCCAATCCAGCATCTCCGCTTGGACTTCTTCTAATACGGCTAAAGGTAAGGCCGCAGGGCCTGCGCTAAAATTATGTACTCGGCTCATGGAATTATCGTGGTGAGTAATTGATCTAAAATTGATTTAGGAATGTGAAGGTTCGAAAACTGCTAGCAATTATTGATTCGGATCGAATGCCATAACTGATATGCAGCAATGCGAAAGCTCTCTCGCGAGATGGCGATTTTAATGGATATGATGTCGCTTTGACATTATTTATCCGCACTTCCTAGGTGATTTTCAAACTGTCTTGCGTGAATAGTGTAAAAACGTCGAAACGTGCACCTCGCTGTACTAGGCTCTGACGATTGTACTGAGCAGATATTCGATAATTGCGGGCAAATAACTGGGAATCACTGGCTCTGGTTCTGGTTCTGGCTCAGGAATAACCGGCGGCTGCTCAGGATTAGTATCGTCACCTGGATTTGGCGCTGGCATGCTCAAGAAAGGCGTATTTTCCGCAAAGTACTCATGACTATCAGCGTTTGTGATCGCTGAGTTAGGGTCGCGTAAAGCCAATGCTCGGCAAGCGCTTTGTCCGTACTCAACGTCATTGGTTCGAGCGACTATCGTGAAGTGACTAACCTCGTGAATAATAGTACCGGCTTTTGAATCGGTGCCACCTTGAGGAGCCGTCCAAAACGCGTTGCACAGCGTCATATTGTAAGCATCGTTGGGGTAGACGAACGCGAAGCTGCTTTCGCTGCAACCGCAATTAAAGCCCAAAACCTTGGTCGCGATTGCCGAGTAAATTTGATTAAAATTATTTTGCACCGCGGCCCAACGCCCTGGCGAATAAGAACCAAACCATTGTCGGTAGCGCTGCGCAGTTGGACGGAGCTCAACCGGTGACTGGCTTAGGGAATCTCTCGCTGTCCTTGCATACGCTTCGGCGAGGTTAACCGCTGCGTTAATCTGGTTCGCTTGGCTTGTAGTGCACTGGGTAAAGCGTGAGACCTGGCGGCCAGCACGAGATAGTTCAGGCAACGGGTTGTCTTGAGCCAGCTTAAGCGATACCCCCGTTTGCTCTAGCCGCTGTTGCACCCCGCTTTCTACAGCACGCTCATAGTCTGCCCGCCAATATAGTTGATATTCACCAGCAGATTCGATCGGGTAAGAAAGCTGCAGGTCGACCGTTTCGCTTACAGATTGCTTAGGCTGTAAAACTAGGTAGTCATCGGCTTGCGGGGTCGCTCTTTTATAGATACGGCCTCTGTAGTCCAACTCCTCGCCATCTAGGGTTACTAATAAAACATCTTCATCAATGCGACCATTCAGCCCTAACTCCCATTGCAGCAGCCGGACTTCTCGTGAACCAACGTTGGTGTACGTTAGCTTCAGTAAAATCGAATCGGTCTCCGAGAAACTGGATCTAAGCGGCTCGAGCTTCACGCGCACGTCCTCCGGTAGCGCGACGCTGTGCGCCCCAGCAAAACTTGGGGCGCTGAAACCAAAGCTAACAGAGCAAAAAAGAAGTAGATAAAATAGAAATTGTC
>CAZOIG010000076.1:0-4536 GCA_964579235.1 uncultured Gammaproteobacteria bacterium | reverse complement strand
GAACGGTTGGGTATTGATAAACGCGTGATTCGATTTCCCGCGATTATGACGCCGGATAGCCACCATATTGGGTGCGCCTTATCGCATAGGAAATTGATCGAGATGGCTGAACAACACGGACTCGACAATATTTTGGTGTTTGAAGATGACGCTCTTATTCTTGATACTATTATGCACGATCTGCCTAAAAGCCTAGCTCAACTAAAGCGAACGTCTTGGCACATTTTTTATCTCGGCGCATGCGATCACTTTCCCAGTCTTGATCGTTCAATTGAAGGCGTTGACCATCTCCTTAAGGGCGAACGTCTGACCTGCACACACGCTATCTCTTATCACTCTAGGGTTTACAAACGCCTGCTCAATGAATTGCCAGATAACGTGCTTGATATGGCCGCGTGGTGCGATATCAAAGTGGCAATAGATCAATACCTTACCCATCCTACGCATGCCGAGGAGGTTTATGTAGCCGCTCCAATGGTGAGCACCCAGATCGAGTTATTAAACCCTGACGATCCCTTCGCCAATAGATTCGCTTAAGGCTTGGATCAGCTGCGTTGTAGCCAAATAGTAAGGGGGCTATATAAGGGACTATAGATGTCGCCGATCATAGTTAGACCCGTGCCCCCTCTACTCGTGTCGCATCAGGTTTGCCAATTTATCCATGCACTGCAGCGTAGCCGGGTTCATCGCCGAAGTTATACAAGTTCTCAGTTTTGACGACATCAAAACCTGCTTCTATTAAGCGATGCTGTAGCTCCAATACTTCGCTGAACTCTAATGGAATGTTCTCAGTGGTAAAGCGGCAGCGCCAGTGATCTACGCAAAATGTTTCTGTAAACCCTTGCGGCCAAACTTTTACGCCTCGGTTGGTAATCAACTGTAAGCTCAACTCTTGGCTGCCGAGTTTTGATAGGCCTTCACCCAGCAAACTCGGCTCACCTCCATTCCACTGCAGGAAAATATCTACGCCGACTAAGACCTTCTCGCTCGCTTTTGAGCGCTTTAGCGGAGGTAGCTCAAGCGGCTTGGAATTGGAGTAATCAAGCGCTGTGAAAGACTTTGGTTGCTCACCTAAATTAGCAATTACGGCGTCGGTAAATGCTTGGGTGCCAAGCAGTTTTTGGCTTAGATCGGAGTTGTAAACGTCGGCTGTATGCAAGCCCTGTTCTAAGGTGGTAAGCCAAGCGTTGTGAACCTTCTCTGCGATATCCCCCTGACCAATGTGCACTAACATCTGAATTGCACCGTGTAATAGCCCCGACGGGTTGGCAATATCTTGCCCAGCTAAGTCTGGCGCCGAACCGTGAATAGCTTCAAACATGGCGCATTGATCGCCTATATTGGCAGAACCCGCCATACCAACTGAACCCGCTATTTGAGCCGCCACATCGGAAATAATATCGCCGTAGAGATTCGGCATAACGATAACGTCAAAGTCTTCGGGTGTGTCGGCAACGCGTGCTGCGCCAATATCCACAATCATGCTGTCATGCTGAATTTCTGGGTATTGAGCGGCAATTTCTTTGAATACTTTGTGAAACAAGCCATCAGTCATTTTCATGATGTTGTCTTTTACAAAGCAGGTTACGCGTTTACGCTTATGCTGCTTTGCGTACTCGAACGCATACCGCACGATTCGTTCGCAGCCTGGCCGCGTAATCAGTTTTAAGCATTGGTAGACCTCTTCAGTTTGGCGATGTTCGATACCTGCATAAAGGTCTTCTTCGTTTTCTCGCACAATCACCAAGTCCATGTTGGGGTGTTTGGTACTAACGTAAGGGTCAAACGAAATGCATGGGCGTATGTTGGCGTAAAGCCCTAAAGCTTTACGCATGCTGACATTGAGGCTTTTGTACCCGCCGCCTTGGGGTGTAGTGATAGGGGCTTTGAGCAATACTTTTGTGCGACGCAACGACTCCCATGCTTCGGGATGAATGCCGTTGGTTTCACCGGAAAGGTAAACGCGCTCGCCGATTTCGATTCGCTCTACATCTAATTGAGCGCCTGCGGCATCAAGTATTTTGAGCGTGGCTTCCATTATAGACGGGCCGATACCGTCTCCGTATGCAACTGTGATTGGTGTTTTAGTCATGGCGTATTCGATTGGGATGGTGGATTCGCGGCAGAGTATATGGATTTTACCTATTCGTAAAAATAGATTTAAATGTATTAATACATCTACTATTATCTATGTATGAATTGGTCACGAAGGCTGCATACGCGGCAAACCACTTTTCGTCAGCTCGAAATATTTATGACTGTTGCAGAACTCGGCAGCGTGACGGAGGCGGCGAACACCCTCTTTTTGGCGCAGCCAACAGTTAGCACACAGATTGCACGCTTGGCTGACGCCCTACAGTGCAAGTTGTTTGAAAAGGTTGACAAACAGCTTTACTTAACGGACGCCGGCGAAGATGTGCTGATCGCAACACGCCAACTGTTCGAGGTGATGGGGTCGCTTGAAATGCGTCTGGCTGAAAGGGCTGGATTGTCGATTGGTAAGTTGCGCATTAGTGCTGTCACTACGGCCAAGTACTTGATTCCGGATTGGCTGGGTCGGTTTTGCGAGCAATTTCCGCAAATTGAGCCAGAGTTTCAAATTGCCAATCGGGCGGACATTATTAAGCGCTTGCAGCAAAACATGGATGACTGGTACGTATTTAGTCATCCACCTAAGGAATTAGACATTACCGCAGAGTTGATTACCGAAAACCCACTGGTGGTGATAGCGAAGAGCGATCATCCTTTAGGCAACAATACGCGCATCAAATGGTCGCAGCTTGCGAACGAGCGTTTTTTGATCAGAGAAGTTGGTTCAGGCACGCGCTTCGCAATTGAGTCATTTTTCGATCAGCATGATTTAGAGCTGAATAATGTGGTGACTATCGCCAGCAATGAGGCCATTAAGGAGTCCGTTGTGGCGGGCTTGGGAATTTCGATACTCAGTCGTTACGCGCTCAAACATATGGCGCCAGGAAATTTAATTGAACTACCCGTTGACGGTTTCCCAATCCCCAATAGTTGGTATTGGGTGGCGCCCAAAGGTAAGCAAGCCTCACCGATCGCGGCTGCATTTAGACAGTTCGTAGAAGGCGATTTGCGTGAGTTGATTGCCGCAGAGTAATACTGTGCCGTTATCACGACTCAAGCGTATAACGCTCCATCAGATAGCACAGACAGTCTTGCTGAATTACGTCTAGGTTGCTGGTCAGCATAGATGGCATCACTCTTTTGCGAGAGACAACCGAGTTATCTTGGATCTTAAAGTAGTCGTTAAATACCTCGTCCCCTTGCTCATTGCTAACCGTAAAGGGTTTGTCTAGTGTCTGCCCCAGCGCTCCAAAACTGCTTGCGATCGGCAACTCACGGAAATTATATTGCTCTAGCTCAGCAGGAAGCGTTAAGTCTAGGTTTTCCCCCTGAAAGCCAAACCTTAAATTTGGTTTTACCTTAACCGTGGCGGTGGTGTGGAATAAATCGATGTCGTGTGCAGATACAGTGGTGGTTGGTAGTTCTTCCAAATGCACGCAGGCGTCTAAGTAAGTCAGCGCGTGGTCTACGCTGCTGGGCTGGTCAGACTTGCCGCACTCCAGAGTAACGGCAGGGCACAATTGAGACATCGCAATCGACTGAACGCCCACCGGCCTTATAAAGTACACCACAGTGCGGCTAAACAAGGTTGCTAGTTTTAGCGAGCGAGTATCGAGGGCATTGATGCACGCGTAGTGCGGGTTTAGTCCTGTATTGTTGTGTAAATCTACGCTCGCAAACAGCTTACGCTGCTGCATCTCGTCGTACACGGCCTGCATTAAGTCATGCTCGGGCGTTGGCGCAAGATCACTGCCCGGCCACACGCGGTTAAAATCGGGTTGAGCGGCTAAATGCCTTACCCCCTGCGCTGCTGCAGCGGTATTTCCGATAAACAAGGAGAGCGACCGTGGGCGACTCGATGCATCCTGCGAGTAATACTTTTTAAGCAGTTCAAGCACGGCATACCAGCCGCTGGTTTCATTGCCATGCATTAACACAGAAACAAACAGCGCGGGTTCGCGTCGTCCCTCCAAATGGATCAGAGTTGGACCACCAAGTAGCCCATGAAGCTCATCGGCGTTGGCCTCTAACAAGCCTTGGGGAAGATGATCAAACTGTTGCAGCATTTGTTAGATTGGCCAAGTGTGTACTGGTTTATTGCTTGTTTGTTGTTCTAGATAGGCAAGAGTAAGCGCGTTGAAATCTTTACCATGCTCCGCTACCCAACGGCGTTGCCAGGTAGCGCCGTTTAATCCAGACTCCCCACGACCCCGCAGCACGCTCAACCACTCTTCCGCGTCTGCCGCATCATAACCGATTGACAGCAGTCCTTGTTTAGCAAGCGGCAACAATTCTTCCAGAATGAGTTTTTTTACGCCTACAGCTTTACCATCACGCCACTCTACTTCGGTCTCTAAGCCATATTTAGCACAATCGTAAAAGTTGCGAGCTGCAGCGGTATTGGAGATAGCGTGTTCGATCTTTTCAGGCTCATTTAGTAAAGCG
>CAZOIG010000075.1:0-6051 GCA_964579235.1 uncultured Gammaproteobacteria bacterium | reverse complement strand
TTAGTGGGCGAAGACCCGGCTTCTAAAGCTTATGTTGGTAGCAAGGTGCGGGCTTGCGAAGAAGTAGGTGTCAAATCGATTAAGATCGATATGGACGCCAGTGCGACAGAGCTTGAGTTGCTTGAGCAGATAGATCGCCTTAATCAAGATGCATCGGTGCACGGGATTTTAGTGCAGTTGCCATTGCCTAAGCATATGGACGAAGACCGCATTATTGAAGCTCTGGATTCCAACAAAGATGTGGATGGTTTTCACCCCGTTAACGTGGGTAAGCTCGGGATTGGCTTAGACTGTTTAACGCCTTGCACGCCAAGCGGTATCCCAGAGTTGATTGTGCGCAGTGGTATCACTATGTCTGGAAAGCACGCGGTCATCATTGGCCGAAGCAACATTGTGGGTAAGCCGATGATGAATCTACTGGTGCAAAAAGGCGAAAAGGCCAATTGTACTGTGACCTGTTGCCATAGCGGCACTCAGGATCTTACTGAGTTTACGCGCCAAGCTGATATCTTGATTGCCGCCATCGGCGTGCCCGAGTTCGTGAAAGCGGATATGGTTAAACCAGGCGCAACGGTAATCGACGTAGGCATTAACCGCGTAGACGATGCGAGCGATAAACGTGGTTACAAATTGGTTGGTGATGTGGATTTCGCTTCAGTGAATGAGGTTGCTGGGGCTATTACGCCGGTACCCGGTGGCGTTGGCCCAATGACGGTTGCCATGTTAATGAAAAACACCGTAAAAGCTGCGCGAATGCAGAACGGAATCGGTTAAACTCAATTCAGTCATTTGGCTGATTTTTCAACTGCCAAAGCCTCCAAAATCACTGTTTCCAGTGTGCTTTGGTAAGTGTTTATTTGTATAAACTTGTCTCTTAATTGTGTTGTAGCTACTCGGTTTGCTGCAACCGCATCAGTGCCGGTGGCCAAGCAATAGTTGTGACACAAGCGAACTCTTCTTCAGCACTGAATATATTTGGTCAACTCAACACACCTCAATATGAGGCAGTGAAACAGATTGATCGACCCATGCTGGTGTTAGCGGGAGCGGGCAGCGGTAAGACTCGGGTTATCACGTTTAAGATTGCTTGGTTGTTGAGTCATCATCAAGTAGATCCTCGCACAATTTACGCAGTGACCTTTACCAATAAAGCGGCGCGCGAGATGAAACAACGCGTGGGTGAACTGCTCGACGCCGAAGCCTGTAGAGGCTTAACCGTCTGTACCTTCCACCGCTTGGGAATGATGTTGCTCAAAGAAGAGGTTGCGGCTTCTGGGCGATCAGCCAATTTCTCGATATTCGATCCGCAAGATTCCTTGCATGTGGTTAAGGAGTTACTTAAGGCTGATCTGGATGATGATGGTTTGGTTGATCGGGTGCGTAATCAGATTTCGAGCTGGAAGAATGAGCTGATTAGCCCAGAACAAGCTAATAATTTGGCGATGACCTCACCTGCTGAGGTGGCTGCTGCAAAAGTATACACCGAGTACGAGCGCTACTTGGTGGCGTGTAATGCGGTGGATTTAGATGATTTGATTTACTTGCCCAATGTGATCTTGCGCAAGTTCGACAACATTCGCATGAAGTGGCAAGCGCGTGTGCAATTTTTATTGGTGGATGAGTATCAAGACACTAACGCAGCGCAATACAACTTAGTCAAAACTCTTATTGGAGGGTCGCAGGGCGCCGGACTAACAGCGGTTGGCGACGACGATCAGTCGATTTATGCATGGCGCGGGGCACAACCTGAAAACCTTGAGCAATTGGGTCGCGACTTTACCGACTTATTGTTGGTTAAACTTGAGCAGAACTACCGCTCAATGGGTCGCATCCTGACGCTAGCGAATCAAGTCATTCAAAATAACCCGCGGCCGTTTGAGAAGTCATTATGGAGTGACTTAGGCTTTGGCGACCCTATCACCATCATCACCGGTGAAGACGATGAACGTGAAGCTGAGAAAGTCGTTTCCAATTTGATGCAGCATCGCTTCGAACATCAAAAACCCTATGGTGATTATGCGATCTTGTATCGCGGTAATCATCAATCACGGATGCTTGAAAAAAAGCTCCGTGAAATGCGTATTCCGTACTATTTGAGTGGCGGATTGTCATTTTTTGAGCGTTCAGAAATTAAGGACCTAATGGCGTACTTACGTCTTATTGCGAACCCTGCGGACGACAACGCGTTCATTCGGGCGATCAACACGCCACGCCGCGGAATCGGTGCGAGTACGCTTGAGGCGCTTTCGACCATTGCGCGCGAAGAACAGGGTAATTTATACGCATCGATCTCTAGCCCTAGCATTCATCAGCACCTAGCACCACGCGGGCAAGTTGCACTGCGCAATTTTGCCGAGATGATCGATAGTTTGATCGAATTCAGCGACCAGAACCCCGTGCCACGCAGTGTTGATCGCTTATTGGACGAAATCGACTACCAAAGTTGGCTAATAAAGCAGAGCGCAAGCCCCGAACAGGCTGAGATGCGCTGGCGCAATGTTGAGGAGTTAATTAATTGGGTGAACTCGATAGCTGAAAAAGACTCAGCGCGTGATTTGTCTGAAGTTGTGCACCTGATTGGTTTAATGGGTATTTTAGATAAGAATGACGCTGATGAAGACGCCAATGTTGTTTCGCTTATGACGTTACATGCCGCTAAAGGGTTGGAGTTTCCACATGTAACCATTGTGGGCATGGAAGAAGAGATTTTGCCGCACCGCAGCAGCATAGAAGACGATATGGTCGAAGAAGAACGGCGTTTGTTCTATGTTGGCATTACTCGCGCTCAGCACGACCTAACGCTTAGTTACGCCAACAAGCGCTCTCGGTTTGGCGAAACGATAGACTGTCAGCCGAGTCGCTTTTTGGACGAGCTAGATGAGCAGCATGTGGTTTGGCAAGACCGCCAAGACGAAGATCCTGATAAAGCCGACGCAATAGGCGCTGCACACCTTGCCGCGATGCGCGATATGCTTAAATAGCAACGTTAGGAAAGCGCATTAGAGCATTGAAAAATCAGCAGAAAAGCCTGCAACTCAGCGCAAACACTTGACACATCTGATACAATCACGTCGCTTTTGATGTGAGTGTGTAGATTTTCGAATTAAGAGAGTCACTTCACATCCCCTAAGGTCTCTGGATTCGCACTGTACGACTCTGGAGTATGTTAAACAAAGAGATAAAGCTGCTTCGATTGGGAAGCATCTTTGAGGAGCAACTATGGCTGACAACCATGATCACGACACATCGGTCGAAGATTTAAAAAGGCGTCGCTTTTTAACCGGAGTTACTGCAGGCGTTGGTGCTGTAGGCGTCGGTATGGCGGCAACCCCATTTGTAATCAGCATGGCACCGAGTGAGCGTGCTAAGAACGCTGGTGCACCTGTATTCTTCGACTTTTCTAAACTCGAAGAAGGGCGTTTAGTAAAAGTTGAATGGCAGGGTAAACCTGTTGTTATTTTGCGTCGAAGCCCTGAAATGATGCAGGGTCTGGATGAGATCAAAGACAATTTGGCTGATCCTAACTCTTTGGACAGCATCCAGCCTAGTTATGCACAAAACAACCAACGAGCTGACGCAGCCCGTCCAGAACTCCTAGTTATGGAGGGAGTGTGTACTCACCTAGGTTGCTCGCCTGTTGAAAAATTGGCTTTAGGTCCTGACCCAGAAATGGGCGAAGATTCTAAAGGTGGTTTTTTCTGCCCATGTCACGGTTCTAAGTTTGACTTAGCGGGTCGGGTTTACAAAAACGTTCCGGCAACTACGAACATGCCGGTACCACCTTATATTTACATCGATGACGTAATTACCATCGGTGAAGACGAAGGGAGAACTGCATAATGGCTATTCATCGTCATAACAACCACAAAAGCGCGAATGCGTTTATGGAGTGGGTTGACGCGCGTTTGCCGGTCACTAAAGTGTGGAATGAGCACTTGGCCGAGTACATGGCGCCTAAAAATTTCAACTTCTGGTACTTTTTCGGCTCATTGGCAATTTTGATGCTAGTGGTGCAAATCGTTACTGGAATCTTTTTGACCATGCACTACAAGCCGGATGCGCAACTCGCATTTGCTTCGGTGGAGTACATCATGCGGGATGTGCCCTTTGGTTGGTTGATGCGCTACTTGCACTCAACTGGCGCGAGCATGTTCTTTGTGGTCGTGTATCTGCACATGTTCCGCGGTGTGATCTATGGTTCGCATCGGGAGCCTAGAGAATTGGTTTGGTTAATCGGCTGCGTCATTTTCGTTGCTTTGATGGCTGAAGCTTTCATGGGTTACCTGCTTCCTTGGGGCAACATGTCTTACTGGGGTGCTCAGGTAATTATCTCCTTGTTTGACGTAATCCCTTACTTCGGACCAATGTTGACCGAGTGGATTCGTGGTGACTTCGTTGTATCGGACGCTACCTTGAATCGCTTTTTCGCGTTCCACGTGATCTTGCTACCACTCATCCTAGTGGCGCTGGTGTTCTTGCATTTGGTGGCTCTACACCACGTTGGTTCTAACAATCCAGATGGCATCGACATCTACGATCATGTTGACGAAGACGGTAAGCCACTAGACGGCATTCCATTCCACCCTTACTACACTGTGCACGATTTGATCGGTGTGTGTGGATTCTTAATCATCTACCTTGGATTGGTGTTCTTCGCGCCTGATTTGGGTGGCGTATTGCTTGAGAAAGACAACTTTGCTCCTGCAAACCCACTGCAAACACCGCCTGATATCGTTCCGCTTTGGTACTTCACGCCGTTCTATTCAATTTTGCGAGCGAGCACAGATGACTTCTTGTTGTACTTGATGATCATTGTTGCGATCGCTGCATTGGTGATGGTGATCTTCGGTAAATATGAAACCAAGACTAAAGCCATGATTATCGTTGGTGCTCTTGCCTTAATGTTTGGCCTTGACTACGGTTCAGGTAAAGCCTGGGGTGTAATATTGATGGGCGCGGCAATCGTGATGTTCTTCTTATTGCCTTGGTTAGATAAATCACCGGTTAAGTCGATTCGTTACCGTAGCTGGCCATTTAAAGTGGCGTTGGTGTTCTTCATCATCTCTTTCTTTATCTTAGGCTATCTCGGAATGAATTCGCCGACACCGCTGTACACTTTGATGGCGCAAGTCTGCACAGTGATCTACTTCGCGTTTTTCCTTTTGATGCCTTGGTTTACCAGCATTGGACAAACTAAACCTTTGCCAGAGCGTGTTACGTTCACACCGCACTAGTCGTAAGGGAGAATTGAAAATGAAAACATTATCTAAAACGTTTATTTCTTTCGCAGCGGTTATCGCGCTGGGCCTAGTCAGCATGAGTCCAGCTCAGGCGGCTGGTGGACACGGCGGCGTTACCGATGACTTGTACATGAACATGAGCGACAAAGCATCTTTGCAAAATGGCGCTAAATTGTTCGTGAACTACTGCTTGTCGTGTCATAGCGCGGAGTACTCTCGTTACAATCGCGTAGCGGAAGACCTTGATATTCCATTAGAGCTATTGAAAGAGAACTTGATGTTCACCACCGAAAAAACCGGTGACTTGATGAAAACCACAATGCCAGCCGAAGACGCTAAGCGTTGGTTTGGTGTAGCACCACCGGATCTATCTTTGGTAGCCCGAGTGCGTAAGCCAGAGTGGATCTACACTTACTTGCGTGCTTTTTATCTAGATGAAGGGTCGCCAAGTGGTTGGAACAACTCTTTGTTCGAAAACGTAGCGATGCCACACGCGATGTACGAGTTACAAGGTGTACAGCGTTTAGTTGGTAAAAAAGAGGCTGGCCACGGTGACGATGGTCACGGCCCTGCCGAAGAGCCTGTTGCTGCCGGCAACGGTGATGCAGTAATCACTGTAGTAGGTGATACAGTATTTGAACTTCAACATCCTGGCAAAATGACGCCAGCCGAGTTCGACGAAGCCATGGCCGACTTGACTGTGTTTTTGACTTACTTAGGTGAGCCAGCGCAGCTACAACGTAAGACTATCGGTGTTTACACTTTGTCGTTCTTAGCTATTTTGCTGATGCTATGCTGGTTGCTCAATAAA
>CAZOIG010000074.1:0-11968 GCA_964579235.1 uncultured Gammaproteobacteria bacterium | reverse complement strand
TGGTGAGATTAGTTATGACGAGTTTATTGCTAATGCTCAATCCAGATTTGAAGCAACCGATCTAGATGGAAATGGATCCATAACTAAGGAAGAGCGTAAACAGGCTGCGGAAATTATGCGCGAGAAGCATCGCGAGGCAATGAAAGCGGCACGAAAAGCGCACAAAGAGGCGATGGAGAGTCGCTAGTTGTAAATTTAGTGCGAGAGCGTGATTATTATGCAAACTGTATCGAAAACTACTGAGTTGATTAATGAATAGTTTAGAAGACCACGAGCTTATCGAAGCTATTCGAACGGGTAATGATGCAGCGTTTTCAGCGTTGGTGCTGCGCCATGCTCAAAGGTTTCACGCTCTCGCACTACGGACGTTACAGTCATCAGCTGATGCCGAAGAAGTCTTGCAACTTGCATTTCTAAAAGTTTGGCAGCAACCCCAAAAATTTGATTCGAGCAAGGCTAGATTCACAACTTGGTTCTATCGCGTAGTGCTCAATCTTTGCAAAGATGCGATTAAGCGTAACGCGCGTAGTTCGGAGTGTATTGCTGACTATGTACAAGAATGCTTAGTAGTTGAACGTCAGCAAGCTGATGACGTTCAACAAACTGCGCAACGTTCAGAGACCACGCTTGAACGGCGGGTGGCATTAGAGTACGCAATTGCCAGACTGGGCTCGCAGCAGCGGGATGCACTGAATTTGGCACTTTATTCGGACTTGAAGCAAGCAGAAGCCGCAAGCGTGATGGGGGTTAGTCTAAAAGCTTTCGAGTCTATTGTTCATCGAGCTAAGAAACAGTTAGCGCGTGATGTTCAGTCCCTAAAGGCAGAAGGCTCTGGTAGTCAGCCTCTCGGTGACGTAAACGGGGCGACGAATAAATCGGTTGGCTCAAGTGAAGTAAAAAGCGAGATTTTGGACGCGACTATTAATACGTCTATGGACGTGACTAGGGACGCGACAATGGAGGTGGTTAAATGAAAAATCTAGATGATGAAATGAATGAACTGCTTGCGACAAGACTTAATCCGCCCGAACCTAATCTTGATGAGCTACACAAGAAAATTCTTCTGAGGGCGCGCGAGCATACTGTAGATCGCTCGAATCAGGTCTCGAAGGGTCATTTGTTTGGTTCCCACTTATCCGAATTCCTATTGTGGGCTAAAGATCGTTTGCATTCCAAGCGCCATCACTATCGTAACAGTCCTGTCTTTGCATCAGGATTGGTACTCGCGTTTACCGTTGCTTTGGGTTTAAGTGTGCTTGGTTCATATAACCCGAGCTCAGAGCAACCGACTATACGCACTTTGACTGAGTCGGAGAGTTCTGCTGATGGAGCGTTTGAACTCGAATCGGAGCTTGCACTAGAACTTGAATTTCAAGAGCTACTTTTATTGCAAGACGAGTTAAGCATACTTTAATTGAGGTAATCCTCTCGGGCGATCCGCTGTTGCTCCGCCTGGTTTAGGCCTAAACCCTTCGTGTTTGGGATGATGAGAGCGAAAAACGAATCTCGGGTATTGTCGAGTTATAACGATGATTGCCCTCAGTTCTTCGCAATTTTGCTAGAATCCCCACCAAGTTCAAAATGACTCACTCATCAATACGTAGGGGCTTCGCAACATGACTAATTCTGTATTCATTATCTCGGCTGCTCGCACAGCAATTGGCAGTTTTGGAGGAACGCTCAAAGGACAAAGTCCGGCGACTCTAGGCGAACACGTAACCAAGGCGGCGGTAGAGCGTAGCGGAGTTGATATCGATTCCGTGCAGTCGCAAGTTGTGGGACACGTGATTCGAACCGATATTAAGGATGCTTACATCGCCCGGCGTATCAGTTTGAATTCGGGTTTACCAGTGCACACCCAATCTTTGACGCTAAATCGTCTTTGCGGTTCCGGTCTTGAGGCGATCACGTTTGCTGCGCAACAGATTCAACTTGGCGAAGTAGGTGTCGCGGTTGCCGGCGGAGCGGAAAGCATGAGCTCGGCGGGCCATCTGTTAACCACCAACCGCTGGGGTCTAAAGATGGGTGACGGAGTTGTGCAAGATGAGCTAACTGGAGCCCTAACGGATCCTTTTGGCGTTGGCCATATGGGTATTACAGCCGAGAACCTGTCCGATAAGTATTCAATTAGCCGTGAACAACAAGATGAATTTGCCTTGCTGAGTCAGCAACGAGCGGTAGCGGCAATCGAGGCCGGCTATTTTAACGAGCAAATAGTTCCTTTCTCGATCAAGACTCGCAAGGGCGAAACACAGTTTGCAGAGGATGAGCATCCACGTGCAGAAACAAGCCTAGAGGGATTGGCTTCACTGCGGGCAGTATTCAAGAAAGACGGAACCGTAACAGCGGGTAATGCATCTGGCATCAATGATGGTGCTGCAATGGTGGTTTTGGCCAGTGAAGCACAAGTAAAAGAACAAGACCTCAAACCCATGGCGCGTGTCGTATCGTATGGTCGTTGCGGAGTGCCAAACGAGATTATGGGTATTGGTCCGGTCGGCGCAACGCAGATTGCACTCGATCGAGCGGGCCTAAAAGTAGAAGACCTTGATGTCATCGAATCCAACGAGGCATTTGCAGCTCAAGCGCTCTCGGTGTCTCAGTCACTCGGCTTTCCCGTTGAGAAGACTAATCCTAACGGCGGGGCGATTGCTCTCGGTCATCCAATTGGTGCGAGCGGAGCTGTGTTGATGACTAAGCTAGTCTATGAGTTAAAGCGGACTAATGGGCGTTACGGCTTAGCCACATTATGTATCGGTGGTGGGCAAGGCATCGCCATGATTGTAGAAAACTTAGAACGCTAGTTGTAACGCCTAGGCTCATAAGCGCTGGCGTTTTTGATAGTGGTGCTTGATATCCAGTTATTCGTACTCGACATCAACCACCACAACCTGTTTGTTGGTGCCGCCAACGTTGACCAAAACTTCGTCGTCAATCGTCTTTTTTAGCAAGGCTTTGGCCAAGGGTGAGTCCATCGAGATAAGTTTTTTGGCGGTATCAGTCTCGTCAGGCCCAACTATTCGATAGCGTTCTTCTTTGCCGTCTATGTCTATGTTAATCCAAGCTCCGAAGAATATTTTGCTGGTGTCTCCGACTTTTTCGATCACTTTCAAGTCGGGCATGCGTTTTTGTAAATAGCGAATCCTACGGTCTATTCCAGCCTGTTCTTTTTTGCGATATTTATACTCAGCGTTTTCGGACCGGTCACCCTCGGCCGCCGCCGCAGATAGTGCATCGTTGACTATTCTGCGTTTGGCCCACAGATTTTTTAACTCTAGCTCTAAGGCGCTATATCCTTGGCGGGTAATGTACGGAGAAGACTTCGGTAAGGGCGGTCGCCAACGGCTCATGATCGTGTGGTTTAAAGTGTGTATTGCTTAGAGTTTGTACAAAGAACTTTTCAATCAGCATTGACTTAAAAAGTGTCGCCTGTATGGATTTAGAGCATATCCCATCCGATAAAAAGCTTAAACTATGCAGTCTTGTTAAACGCTTGTTCACTCGTATTTGCTAACGCATACTCCTCTGTCTATCACTTTGTCTGTGTCGTCGATGAACCAAACACCGCTATTGGAACAAGCCCACGTCGTCCTACGCGAAACGTTTGGCTATGGGGCTTTTCGCCCACTTCAAGAGGAGGTGATAACCTCCGTCTTAAATGGCGAAGACAGTCTGGTTTTGATGCCAACCGGCGGTGGAAAGTCTCTCTGCTATCAAGTGCCCGCTTTGGTGCTAGACGGTCTAACAATTGTTGTTTCTCCATTAATCGCTTTAATGCAAGACCAAGTAGAGTCACTAAAGCAGTCTGGTGTCGCTGCCGCGTTTTTGAATTCCAGCCAATCAGCTAGCGACAGTGCCGAAGTGCTCCGAGAGATCTACGAGCAACGCTTGAGCCTTTTGTATATTGCTCCCGAACGCCTTTTGATGGAATCAACTTTAGGGCGGCTTGCGCAAGTAGAAGTCAGTTTGATTGCGATTGATGAAGCGCATTGTGTATCGCAATGGGGGCACGATTTTAGGGCGGATTATTTGGGTCTACATGTACTCAAACAGGCTTTTCCAGACACTCCGAGAATAGCTCTAACGGCAACGGCCGATCAGCGAACTCAAACTGAAGTCATTCATCGCCTTGGTCTGCACGAGCCAAAGCGTTTTCTGTCTAGTTTTGACCGCCCAAATATTCGCTATCAAGTGAAAGTGAAGGGCGATGCTAAAGCCCAGCTGCTGACTTTCTTGAGTGGTTATCGCAGGCAATCGGGAATCGTTTATTGCATGTCACGCAGTAAAGTAGACTCCATGGCGGCTTGGTTACAAGGCAAGGGCTTTAAGGCCTTGGCGTATCACGCTGGTATGGATAATCGAAGCAGAGCGGCGAATCAGCAAGCCTTCATTCACGCCGATGATGTGATTATGGTGGCAACGGTTGCTTTCGGTATGGGGATCGATAAACCCGATGTGCGCTTTGTTGCGCATTTAGATCTCCCCAAAAGTTTAGAGGCTTATTACCAAGAAACGGGTCGCGCTGGGCGCGACGGTTTAGCCAGCGAGGCCTGGATGGTCTATGGCTTGCAGGACGTTATGCGCATTGTGAAAATGGTGCAGGAGTCCAATGCGGGTGAAGAGATCAAGCGCGTTGAACGCGCCAAAATCAACAGTCTGTTGGGCTGGTGTGAATCGACTACCTGTAGACGCCGTGCGCTATTACTGTATTTCGGTGAGACCAGCGAAGGTGGATGCGGCAATTGCGATATTTGCTTGCAACCGCCGCGCACCTGGGACGCCACCCAGGCAGCGCAAAAGCTACTGTCGACAATTTACAGAACCGGTCAGCGATTTGGTTCTGGTCAAGTCATCGATGTGATCCGAGGCAAAGACACCGCTAAAGTGCGGCAGTTTGGTCACCACCAATTAAGCACCTACGGCATCGGCGCCGACCTCGGTGATGCGCAATGGCGTTCGGTGCTGCGCCAGCTACTGGTGCAGGGTTATCTAACCATTAACGAATCTCAATACGGTGCCATTCAGCTCGAAGAGAAGAGTCGTAGTCTATTAAAAGGCGAGGTTAAGCTGTACTTACGCGAGGACCTGCAAACAACGTCAAAACCAAGTCGTGTGAGCTCGAGTTCGGGCAAGTCCAAAGTCTCGCCTGCCGATACTGAGTTATGGGAGGCTTTAAGAGGTAAGCGCAAAGAACTCGCAGACGCGGCGGGCATTCCCCCGTATCAGATTTTTCATGATGCGACCCTTATGGAAATAATGGAGCTCAAACCAAGTAATCAAGAAGAGCTGCTCCAGGTCAACGGAGTTGGGCAGCACAAACTCGGTTTGTATGGCGATGAATTTTTGAAGCTACTGTCTAGTATCAAAAAATAACTCTAAATCTTCGACTATCTTACTCCAATAGCAGCACCTTTTCGGCCGGCCAAAACCCCAAGGCAAACCGTCCAAAAACAAGTAAGCGCCAACGCGATGTTGATTACGCCGCTCCAACCGAACTCAAACAAAAGCAAGCCTGCAGAGAAGGCGGCGATTGCCTGTACTCCAAACACCAGAAAGTCATTGAAAGCTTGAACCTTGAACTTCTCTCCCTCCGTATGGCATTTGCCAAGTAGAGCGGTGCTGGTCATGAACAAGAGGTTCCAACCTAGGCCCAGAATGACAAGCGCCCACCAATAGTGCATCACGTTTTGACCTGAATAGGCGATCAGGCACATTACTAAATACAATCCCAGCCCAGCAAACAGTAGGCCTGAGTTAAAGCCCAGTTTTAGAAGTTTGCCAGTGAGCAACGACGGCAAATACATTGCGATGATGTGGGCTTGAATAACCCATGCCGCTTGATTAACGCCGTGACCTTGCATTTCATGCATGCTTACCGGTGTGGCTGTCATGACCAATGCCATTACGCCAAAACCAATTGCTGCAGAACCTGCAGCGATAAGAAACCCCGAGTCTTTAGCAATTTGGCGTATGGCTCGGCCTGATGATTCGGCTTTAGCGATTTTACGGGGTTGTTCTGTGTACTGGCTTAACAGAACTAATGCGCTGCACAAGACTGCTATAAGCAGTACAAACGAGCCTGTAAAATCTGGTGCATTGGTGATCAGTTTTTGACCAAATTGCCCCATCCAAGGACCTAGGAACGCGGCCGTAAGGTTGGCGAGTAAGGCCAAGGTTAGCCCATCAGCTTGCTGTTTTGGGCCGTTCGCATTTTCGAGAATAATAAAACGCCCTTGTTGTGTGACAGCGGCGTTCGCACCCAATAGAAAAGCCGCAAAAACAAATAACCAAAAAGCACCATGATGCACCGCGTACGCAGCGAGTAGTGCTGCGCCTATTGCCATGATTAAGGAAACCAGAACTCCCTTTTTGCGGCCTATGCGCTGCATCAGCATGGCGGCGGGTATCGATGCACAGGCGGTACCGACTACGACGATGGCGTAGGGTAAGGTCGCGAGCTGTGGCGTTGGTGCGATTTTTGCACCAATTAACCCAGCTATCAGAACCATCATCGCGGTAGAAGCGAAGCTCAACGCCATGACCAACGACATGACCCATATGTTTTTGGGTAGAGCTAACATGATTCTGAAAATGGGGCGAAGCTGATGCCAGCTTGGTTTGAGTATTCGATCAAGGCGTTTCGTAATTCGTGCGATAGTTCGAGTGCCCGAACTTTCGAATACGGGTTTGCAGGGCTATGACCCCAGACCGGCGCCGGCCATGCAATATCATTTTTGTGTCGTACGATGTGATGAATATGCAGTTGCGGTACGACATTGCCGAGGGCTGCAACGTTTAATTTTTGACCACTAAACCATTGCATTAGCAATGCGCCCAGGAGAGTCGACTCAGCATTTAGTTGGGTTTGATCTGTTAAATCCAGCTGGTAAACCTCTGAGACTTTAGGCACACGGGGTACCGCAATCAGCCAAGGGTAATTACTGTCGTTCATGAGTAAGATTTTGCACAACGGCAAATCGCCTATCTCAATGGTGTCGGCCTTAAGTTGAGGATGTAATTCAAACGCTGGGTGCATAAATTGGCTTTGGGTATTGGCTAAAAGTGACTTACTAGGGAGTGCTTGGCTGCGCTAATTGAGAACCTGAATCGGTCTGCACGAACTCGCCAAACAACTTACTTTATACTCGCCTGATGAACAAGATAGAAGCAATATCAGAACAAATTAAGAACCTATCTCAGCCTCCGGTTGATCAGTGGCACCCTGACCGCGTGGGCGAGATAGATATTCACATCAATAGCCAAGGGCATTGGTTCCACGAGGGAGATCCGATTCAGCGGGCTTCTTTAGTCAAACTGTTTGCATCGATTCTCTGGCACGAGGATGGACAATACTTTTTGGTCACTCCTGCCGAAAAATTGGCGATTAAAGTTGATGACACGCCGTTGCTAATCAATCAATGCGAGCTCATTGAGGGCGTCTGGCTGGTGACAGACAATGTGCTAAATCAAACAGTTGTGGATGCTGAGCATCCGGTTGAATTAAGAGACTTCAATGGACAAGCATTACCCTATGTGAACTTGCGCTATGACATTTGGGCTAGAGTCAGTCGGGGTGTTTACACGCAGTGGGTTGAGCATGCTCTCGAACAGCAGCCCGTTGCTGATGTTCAAAGCCAAAACAACATCGAGTCTATGCAACAGCATGGGCTCATGCTGCAAAGCGGTGATTATGAATTTTTAGTCGCTGCCTGGGAGCCTGAATCAGCGGGCGAGCAATAGGGCGCTTTTTGGCGGTCTGATTTAGCCGCCTGGTTTAACGACCTAAGCCGCGTGATTGCTGCTCGATTATGGCGGATTTAGTCGCTTTAAAGCTCTCAAAGCGTCGGTAATGAATCGCTCCCGCTTCAACTTGTGCGGCAACGTAGCAGCCCGGCTCGCCTTCGTGTCGGCAGTCACGAAACTTACACTGCGCAGCAGCGGCAGCAATTTCAATAAACCCAGCTTGTAGGTCATTGGCATCAATGTGCCATAAGCTGAAATCGCGGATGCCGGGCGAATCGATAATGACACCGCCGCTCGGCACATGAAATAAACTCGCCGTAACGGTCGTATGTGTGCCTTCGCCTGAGCGCTCAGAGAGCGCACCAGTTTGCAGGTTTAGCTCTGGCAGCAGCGTATTGATTAAGCTCGACTTACCAACGCCTGATTGGCCAACCACGATACTTGTGCGATCACGAATTAGTGCCGGTAGCTCCTCGAGTTGAGGGGCTTGTTTGCGTGAACTCACAACTTTGACATGCTGATACCCAAGGTTTTCATACTCGCAAAGCACTGCATCTATATCGGTGCGGTTTTTCTCGTCCAAAAGATCGGCTTTGTTCAATACAAGTATTGGTCTGATGCCGAGCAATTCTGCAGCAACCAAGTAGCGGTCAATTAAGTTTGGCTGAATCGCGGGCTTAAGGGCAAAAACAATCAGCATTTGTTCGATGTTTGCAGCGATCGGTTTCAAGCGTCCAAAATTGTCGGGTCGTTCAAGTACGCTGATGCGGTCTCGGCGGGAGACGATAACTCCTGTTAATTCAGGCGCAGCGCGCCAGATAACGCGGTCCCCCGTAACAATTGATCCAAGATTCGTGCGCGCAACACAGCGGTGGACTGTACCCGCATCTGCGCCTTCGAGTGCTTCTACGTCAAATTCCTTACCAAAGCGGCTGCGAACCAGACCATCTTGTTCACTGCTTAGTTGGCCCGATTGTGACTGCCGTTCGAGATCGCGTTGCTTCCTCTCCGAGCGCTTGAGGCGTTCTTCTTGAATTTTTTCGGCACGCCATTTCTGTCGGCGATTCAGTTTGCGCTCACTCATTGTGATTGCGAGGCTTCTAAGCCCTCAATTAATGCCAGCTTTTGTTTTCGACTGAGCTTTTTTATTGCTGCTTCGCGAGCGCAGGCGGAGCTTCGATCAAATGCGCTTTCGCTATAGACCAGCTCAACTGGCTGGCGAGCGCGGGTGTACTTAGCGCCTTTATAATTGAGTCCGAGTTCACCGTTGTGTTCTTGCAGTCTTCGTTGCAGGTCAGTCGTAACGCCAGCATACAGGCTTTGATCCGCACATCTTAAGATGTACACATACCAATCTCGGGTATCGCGTAGCGGATTTTTTAATATTGGCGTGTGTGGCTTGGACAAAAGATATAGTTCGGAAGTTGAGTGCTTACTTTGTCAGTTTAGAGCTTTGTATTGTAAACCGAAACGCCTTGTCTTCCCGCGTCTCGTAGCAATAGATTTAGACGGCATCACAAAATTTCAAATTTCTATTAACAATGAATCACCATTGTTGTATTGTTTACTCAACATTTGTTTAAAATACAATGCGTTACCGCTTTTATTTTACGAAATACTAGAACTGTTTCAGCAGATCACGTATAGATTTCAAAAAGGTTCAGCTGATTTGGCACGAAGGCCAGCTCAGCTTGCGCTACATAAGAAGAGGTCACGACTCAAAAACTCGCTTGCCAAGCTTATTCGCAACCTAAGTTGGTGAACGTATTGAGAATAACGAATAGACGAATGCGGGTTTAGTGCCAGAGATATTGAGGCGTTGCTGCTTTGAGAGTTGATGAGGGTTTAGCTTTTCGCGACCGTCATTCAATATCGGCTAAGCTCGTCTAATAATAATCAAATACAGCAGATAGGGTTCACAATTCCAGATGTCAGGAACGAAGGTAATGGTGATTGATGACAGTAATACGATTCGTATGACTGCAGAGACCATATTAAAGAAAGCGGGTTACGAGGTATTTACCGCGACAGATGGTTTTCAGGCTATGTCGGTGATCGCCGATACACACCCGGACATTATCTTTGTAGACATCATGATGCCTCGCCTAGATGGCTATCAAACCTGTAAGCTGATCAAAAACAATCGCCATTTTCGAGATACTCCGATAGTAATGCTGTCGAGCAAAGATAGCCTGTTCGATCGTGCTCGAGGGCGAGTCGCTGGCTCTGACGAACACATTAACAAGCCTTTCACAAAAGCCGAACTGCTCGGTGCGATTGAGCGTTTTGTTTAGTTGTCGATCAGTGGCCTGTAATCACCGAATTTTGAAAAACAAATTACTCCTTAACGCCAAAACAAGAATTAGAGAACTTGACGAGGTTAAAAAATGTCCAAAAAAATAGTCCTAGTCGTTGATGACTCACAAACAGATTATCTCTACGTTAAAAAAATCCTGGATCAGGGCGGCTACACGGTGGCTTATGCTGATTCAGGAGAACGTGCGGTAGAAGAAGCGAAGAAGCTTTCTCCTGACTGCATTGTTATGGACGTAGTAATGCCAGAAATGAACGGTTTTCAGGCGACCAGAGCGTTGAGCAGGGATCCAGCAACGCAACAGATTCCGGTGATTATGTTGTCATCTAAATCAGAGAAAACCGACAGAGTCTGGGCAGAACGTCAAGGCGCTACAGATTATGTTGTTAAACCGGCCAACCCTAAAGAGCTTCTGACAAAGGTCATGGCTGCGGTTGGCGCATAGGTCGAGCAACTCTGTCGTTAAGATTAAGAATATAGACCAATAAAGACTATGCAGACATCCAACGCTTTTTCGGTACTGACTACCATGCGCGAGCAGACGCGGGAGTTGTTAGCGCAAGGCGATGCAGTCGTTATGCAGTCGTCCACCAGTCGAGGCATTGGTTTTATTATTAATGGCGAGCGTTTTTTTTGTGATGCTGAGCTGGTTAGAGAAATTGCCGTGCCCGACGAGCTGATCGCCGTACCGCAGTCCAAAACTTGGATGCGTGGAGTGTATAACTCAAAGGGTGTGCTGTTTTCGGTGGTTGACCTAGGTATGCTATCCGGGCTTGATCGAGCAATAGCTCATCAGCGCGGACACCTGATGATTCTAAAAGATGCAAAATTACAATGCAGTCTGTTGGTGAATCGAGTTGTCGGGTTTAGAGACTTCAATTTTGAAGGAGTCCAAGAGCGCGATACCGACGCTGCTGACGCCAGTAAAGACGAGTGGTGGGATAGTTTAAGTGCCTTTATGGGTAAGGCGGTCGAAGAAGGCGGCGAAACTTGGCGCTACCTCAATGTAAACAAGTTGATGAACTCTGAGGTTTTTCTCGAAGTTCAATAAAAACCAGCAATACCATACGCTGAATTAACCGGGACCTAGTCTAAGTGGGTATCAATTATGGCTAAAAACAAAAACAAGGACGCAGTTGAAGCAGGTCTTCTACAACGGGTAGAGGAAGATTTCGATGACAACCGCCTGGAAGAGGTGGTGTACGAAGAGCCAGCTAACTCCTTACAAGACTTGTTAGATGCACAAGTCGTTGATGAGCTCGGTGAGTTAGAAGATTTTGGGAACCTCGAGGCCCAATTAGAGTTGGCTAGAGAGGCGCCTGAAGCTGCGCCAACTGACGTACGCAAGAGAAACTGGTTAGTCTTCACTGGTTTGATGTTTGGCTTGGCGATTCTAGCCAGCTTTGTCATCGTTCCTACGGTTGGGGTCGAGGAACAAAGACAAGCTCAAATTGGGGAAATTAGAAACTCTGTCAGTGTTGCAAATAGCGCAGCTACAGAAATGTTAACCCCGTCGGGTTCGTTCGAAGCTTTTCAAGGCGCCGTCAACGACGCTGGTGCTGCAGTGAACGGTTTGACCTCAAGAGATTCTATCGCAAAGAGTTTGGCTGGTGGTCTATTTGGCCATAACGTGGCTGACTCGCAGGTGGCGAGACTTTGGGAGCAATACAACTCAACCGCCGCTGAGCTTGCTGAAAAGCAGTCGGCCATTAGTGGTTTTACTTCACAACTTGATGCGTTCAATGACCGAGTAGATCAAGCGTTGAATGACTCGGTTAGTTTTGTAGAGGTCGTGGCGCAAGAGGGCCAGTCAAGAAGTTCTTCGGCGGATAAAAACCGTTATTTGGCGATGAGCAAGGATGCATCGGATCTGACCGGTATTTTGAGCCGCTTAAGTGTGTCTGGTCGATC
>CAZOIG010000073.1:0-1805 GCA_964579235.1 uncultured Gammaproteobacteria bacterium | reverse complement strand
GGCGACCTCGGTTTCTCTGACTTTGCTGGTTCAGGTATCGTACACATGGCCGGTGCTGCAGCAGCATTAGCAGGTGTTATTTTACTCGGTGCTCGTAAAGGTAAATACGGTGCAGACGGTAAAGCTCGTGCACTACCAGGTGCAAACCTTCCTCTCGCTACACTAGGTACTTTTATCCTATGGTTGGGTTGGTTCGGTTTTAATGGTGGTTCTGTCTTAGCGACAGCATCAGTTGAATCGGCTAACAGCGTAGCGGTAGTGTTCATGAACACTAATGCGGCGGCGGCCGGTGGCTTGATTGCTGCCTTGCTAGTAGCCCGACTACTCTTCGGTAAAGCAGATCTAACTATGGCATTGAACGGTGCACTGGCTGGACTTGTTGCTATTACGGCTGAGCCTTCAACTCCAACGGCACTGCAAGCTACCTTGTTTGGCGGCTTAGGTGGCGTATTGGTTGTGTTCTCAATCTTATTCCTAGACAAAATCAAAATCGACGATCCTGTTGGCGCTATCTCAGTGCACGGTACCGTTGGTCTATTGGGTTTGATCTTGGTTCCATTTACAAATGATGCAGCCACTATTTATGGTCAGTTGATCGGCGCAGCAACTATCTTCGGATGGGTATTCGCGGCAAGTTTTGTAACTTGGTTGATCATTAAAACGGTTATGGGAATCCGTGTCAGCGACGAAGAAGAAGCTGACGGCGTGGACATGTCTGAATGTGGCATGGAAGCATACCCAGAGTTTACTAACTAAAATATCCTCCTCCTGATAAGTAGTTAGACTTAGGCGGCCCGCAAGGGCCGCCTTTTTTTTGCCCATAATTTAAGTATTGAGCCGTGGTGAGTGAGCCTTCAGACTAAGCACGATTAAAAGAGGGTGTTTTACACATAATAGATATAAGTTATGATTAAGCGTAAGCTCATTCACAAAACGAATTTTGCATGAATCTTTCGAATATCGATCTTAATCTTCTGGTGTATTTCAGCGTTTTGTTGCGCGAAGGAAACGTCACCAAAGCCGCCGAGCACCTAGGTTTAAGCCAACCGGCTATGAGTAACGGCTTGCGTCGGCTGCGTAAAGTGTTTAACGACCCCTTATTAGTGCGCACCAGTAATGGCATGATGCCCACCGATAAAGCACGGGAATTACAGCCACAGGTGCAAAATGTACTGGCGCAAATCGAGTTGTTTGTGCAGCCGACGATCGAATTCGATCCAAGCAGCAGTAAGCGGCTGTTCCGGGTAATGGCTAGCGATTACGCTGAAACGACTTTGTTACCGCGCGTACGAACACGCATGAGTGAAGAAGCGCCCGACACCTCATTGGACATACTCACCCCCAGCGATGTGACTTTTCAAGACATTGAGTTGGGTAATGTTGATCTAGTCATGAATCGCTTTGATTCATTGCCGCAGTCTTTGCATCTTTCTGTGCTGTGGAAGGATGATTTTTCATGCGTAATGCGCAACGATAACCCTTTACGCGAGGGTTTTGATTTTGATAAATATCTAGAGGGTAACCATGTTTGGGTTAATAAAACCGGCATGGGCGTTGCAACTGGGGTAAACCCTGATGACATTCAAAAACTAGGTTGGGTCGATATCGCGCTCGATGAGCTGGGTGCCAAGCGTAAAATCTCGGTGTTTACGCGGCATTACATTTCGGCGATTCAGTTAACGCAACAGCAAGACCTGATCGCCACTGTGGCCACGCGTTCAACGCACTTGGTAAAGCATTTTGAAAATTTAGCGATTGTTCCTGCGCCGTTCGAGATTCCGAGCATCGAACTGCATATGGTTTGG
>CAZOIG010000072.1:0-16452 GCA_964579235.1 uncultured Gammaproteobacteria bacterium | reverse complement strand
TGCTTGAGCGAGCGTGCAAAATATTCAGCGTGCTGCCCCGTCCCAGAGCCCACTTCCAAAACCGAGACCGGTTCAAGGATGAACCGGCGCAAGACGTTTAGTATTGGGTCCTGATTACGCTCGCACGCTGGCGAAAACGGCAGCTCTTCGGCTGAAAACATGCTTAGTAACCCGCTGCGCTGCCATCCTTACGGGATTCGGTCGCCCCCCAATACACACCATTAGGTGCACGCATTATTGCTTGGTAGCCACCGTACACTCCATTGGCAAACTGCACGGTATGACCACGCCGCATCAGCTCTCTAACTGTTGTATACGGAAATTCGGATTCCAAGTTGAGGACACCACCATCAGTCATGACTTCACCGGTCGGTTGTGAAGAACCGCCGTGATGAATTCGCGGCGCATCGCCGGCTTCCTGGATACCTAAACCAAAATCAATCATGTTAACAATAATCTGCACATGACCCTGCGGTTGCATAGCGCCGCCCATTAAACCGAAACTCATCCACGGCTTTCCGTCTTTGGTCACGAATGCGGGAATAATGGTTTGAAACGGTCGCTTACCTGGCTCAAAACTATTGAAGTGTCCTTCTTCTAATGAAAATAACTCACCACGGTTTTGCAGAATAAAACCAAGTCCTGGTGGCGTCATACCTGAACCCATGCCACGATAATTACTTTGAATCAACGACACCATATTGCCTTCTGCATCGGCAGTGGTTAAGTAAATGGTATCGCCTTTTTCTAGCTTTGGATCACCCGCCTCAACCTGCTGCGCAGCACGTTGCATGTTAATCAGCTTGCCGCGCTGTTTGGCGTATTTTTTTGAAATCAGCTCTTCGACTGGAATTTTGTTGAAGTCGGAATCGGCGTAGAACTTAGCACGATCCTCGAATACGATTTTTTTTGCCTCAGTGAAAAGATGCACAAAGTCAGCCGACTGTCTTCCCATGCTTTTAAGGTCATAGGGCTCGAGCAGGTTTAACAACTGTAGGGCGGCAATTCCTTGGCTGTTGGGCGGCAGCTCCCACACATCATAGCCACGGTAGTTTGTGCTCACCGGGTCAACCCACTTGCTGCTATGAGAAGCAAGGTCCTCGTAGTCCAAGAAACCGCCATTTTCCTGCATGTAGTCGCTAATGGTTCGGGCTATTTCTCCTTTATAGAAAGCATCGCGCCCACCCTCGGCGATCTTAGTTAAAGTGTTACCTAAGTTCGGGTTTTTCCAAATCTCGCCCTCTTTTGGCGACTGACCATTAATCGTCATCTGCTCAAGAAAACCCGGCCAAGGACCTAGAATAGGTACATAAACACTCCAAAGTCCGGCTATGTATTGAGTAACAGGAAAGCCCTCATTGGCATAATCGATTGCAGGTTTTAGTACCTCTGGCATAGGCATCTCACCAAACCGCTCATGCATTTCAAACCAACCATCAACTGCGCCAGGTACCGAAACAGGTAAGGGGCCGCGACGCGGAATAGAAGTGTGGCCGTTTTCAATAAACCATTCACGGCTCAAAGACTTTGGTGATTTACCCGAGGCATTTAGGCCGTAGAGTTTCTCCGTTTTAGCGTCCCAGATAATGGCGTAGAGATCACCACCGATACCATTGCCGGTGGGCTCTACTAGGCCCAAAACCGCATTCGCCGCGATTGCAGCGTCAATCGCATTGCCGCCTGCTTGCATAACATCGAGGGCGGCCTGCGTTGCGAGGGGCTGAGACGTGGCTGCCATCGCGTTGGTCGCTAACACAGCTGAGCGCTTAGCAAAGGGCTCACCCACTACGCGGTCTACAGCGTTCGCGCTGCTTAAACACAACACAAAAGCGCCTAGGGCAATAACGGCTCGACTAAGGCCAAACGAAAACGGTGCCTTAGTTTGCGCATCTCGACGTGCGACATCTTTTTTGGTGAACATCATAAAAACAAACCTCTTCTAACTTTAAGTAGCGACAAGCTTAACGCGAACGCGTCATAAGCTAATGAACAAGAAATTGCTTACCAAAGCCTGACGTTATAGTTAGACGTTACAGTTTCCCTCACTCAGACGTAAAAAAGCCTTGCGTACATTTCGTAGGCAAGGCTTCCTTACTACTATAAATAGTTAACTTACTCGGCGTTTAAACCTCTGCGCTCTAAAAGAGGCGCAATGTTTGGCTCAGCACCGCGGAAGTTTCTAAATAGCTGCATGGCATCAATAGAGCCACCCTTAGACAATAAGGTCTCTCTAAAGTGATCACCATTTTCGCGAGTCAAACCGCCGTTCTCTTTAAACCACTCCACCGAGTCGGCATCAAGCACTTCACTCCAAATGTAAGAGTAATAGCCTGCAGAGTAACCACCCATGATGTGCGAGAAGTACGCGGTGCGATAACGCGGTGGCACTTCGTCCATCGCGATGCCCGCTTTTTCTAGTGCTGCTGCTTCGAACGCTAGGAGTTCGTCAGCGCTTGGCACTTCTTCTGGGCTCAATTGGTGCAACGCTTGGTCAAGGATTGACGCAGCCAGATACTCAGTAGTGGAGTAGCCCTGATTAAACTTAGAGCTCGCCAATACTTTATCTAACAGCTCTTGAGGCATCGCTTCACCGGTCTCGTAATGCTTTGCATAGTTAGCCAAAATTGATGGCCAATCTGCCCACATCTCATTCACCTGTGAAGGGTACTCAACGAAATCACGCGGGACGCTAGTGCCAGCAAAAGACGGGTAAGTCACATCGGAGAAAATACCGTGTAGGGCATGACCAAACTCATGAAACATGGTGGTAACTTCGTCCCAAGTTAACAACGTAGGCTCACCTTCTGGTGGTTTGGGTACGTTTAAGTGATTCGCTACAACTGGTTGGTCGCCATTCAAGTTATTTTGCGGAACGTAGGCGTTCATCCAAGCACCGCCGCGCTTAGATTCTCTAGCGTAAAAATCTTCTACAAATAGAGCGAGTGATGAACCATCGGCATCGAATACCTCCCAAACGTGTACGTCAGGGTGATACGTTGGCAGGTCATCGCGTTTTTTGAAGGTCAAACCAAATACTTTTTCAGCCGCGTAAAAAACACCGTTGACGAGCACATTGTTCATCTCAAGGTATGGCTTTAGCTGTGACTCATCAAAGCTGTATTTTTCCGCTTTAAGCTTTTCGGCGTAAAAATTCCAATCAGCTGCTTCAAGCTCAAAGTCACCACCGCTAGCCTCTATCATTGCCTGTAATTCGGCGGCCTCGCGCTTCGCATTGGCAACCGCTGGAGGCGCTAATGTAGCGAGTCGCTGGTTAACGGCATCGGTTGTTTGCGCAGTTTGGTTGGTTAGCTGATAGGCCGCATGATTCGCGTAGCCTAGTAGTTGCGCACGCTCGGCACGTAGTTTTAGAACACGACTCACGATTTCTCGCGTATCAAATTCTCCACCAGAGCTGCCGCGCCCTAGTGAAGTCTCTAAGATGCGTTGACGAAGCTCACGATTTTCTAAAGACGCTAGAGACGGTTGCTGACTGGTATTAAGCAGCGGCAGTACGTATTTGCCCTCTGCTAAGTCGCGCGCCTTTGCGGCTTCCGCGGCAGAAGCGATTTGCACATCACTTAATCCAGCTAACTCTTCAGCTGAATCGACCACAATTGCGTTTGCATTGACTTCTTCGAGTACATTTTTACTGAACTCAGTGCCTAAACTGGCCAACTCAGAATTCATCGCTTTAAGCGTTTCTTTGTTTTCATCCGACAATTCGGCGCCAGCCCCAACAAAGTCTTTATAGGTTTCTTCTACCAAACGCGCTTGCTCGGCATTGAGACCAAGTTCTGGCAATTGATCACGCACCGTTTTAATTCGCTCAAACAATTTAGCATTCAGCAATATTTCATCACTGTGCGCAGACAGCATGGGCGCCAGTTCTGTGCGGATTTCGTTAATCTCATCATTTGTATGCGCCGACACTAAAGCGTAAAACACGCGCGCCACGCGGCCTAAAATCGCACCACTGCGCTCCATTGCAACAAAGGTATTTTCGAACGTAGGCGCTTCTTCAGAATTAGCAATCGCGGCGATCTCTTCAACTTGCTGCGCCAAACCCGCTTTAAACGCAGGCATGTAATGTGAATTCTCGATCTTATCGAACGCAGGATATTGCATGTACAGATCGGAAGGCTGCATGAATGGGTTATCCATTGTCGACTCGGCAGCGACCGTTTCGGCTTGCTCAACCGCTGTGTCAGCAGATGCTGCGTCAGAGGGCACTTCTTCGCCAGGCGCACACGCAATAAGGGTAAACGCACACGCGCAACTGAGGGCTACTTTACTTAAGCCATTGGCTCTATTATTTCGTCTCATCATCATTTATCGTTTAGTTAAAGGAATGTTTTGTATGTCGCTGGTGCAAGCCAAAATGCTTTGCTCAGCAGCAATTACGGCGGCATTATGAAACTTTTTTAAGACGCCAAGCTTAACATTAGGCAATCTTAACGCTTGGGTGTGTAGGGATTTTGACCATACACTGTTGGCCATGACCGAATTTGACCGTAATGTTGTCCAGATTATAAAGATGATCCCGTCGGGCCGAGTGGCGAGCTATGGGCAGATTGCCGAGCTAGCGGGTTTTAAAAACTATGCCCGCCATGTCGGAAAGGTCTTGGCGCGCGCGCCGGAAGAACTGCAACTGCCGTGGCACAGAGTGGTCAATGCGCAAGGGAAGATCAGTCATCGTGGCACGCCAGGCAGCATCGAGCTGCAGCGGCTGTTATTAGAGGAAGAAGGCGTTGAAATAGGTTTAAAGGGAAAGATTTCGATGGCGCAGTATCGATGGAAGCCAAAGGAGCCGAGCGCCTAGGCTAATACGACGCCTAACACAACGACCTATATAACTAATATGTATTTACTTATAGTTTTTTGATATTACACTGTACGCATAGCCAATCCACGTTGTTTTAGGGATCAATGCCGTCCAAACCCACGTCCGCATCAGAACTGCCCAAGTTCGAAAACCATGAGCAGCAAGAAACTCACTTCACCACGTGTTACATGTGTGCGTGTCGGTGTGGCATCAAGGTTACGACTGAAAACGAGCAAATACGATTCATACAGGGCAACCGCAATCACCCTGTAAACAAAGGCGTACTCTGTGGCAAAGGCAACGCTGGCATTATGAAGCAAAATTCGCCAGCCAAATTACAACACCCAATGCGGCGTAAACCCGGCAGTGAACGCGGTGACGGTGAGTTCGAAGCAATCTCTTGGGATGAAGCGCTAGACCTTTTAAGCCAGCGATTAGAGCGGATTCGCGCAAGTGATCCAAAAAAACTCGCGTTCTTTACTGGCCGAGATCAAATGCAAGCGCTAACCGGCTTGTGGGCTAGTCAATTCGGAACCATAAACTGGGCTGCACATGGCGGTTTTTGCTCAGTCAACATGGCCGCTGGCGGGCTGTACACCTTAGGACATTCTTTCTGGGAGTTTGGCGACCCTGATTGGGACAATACCAAATACTTTATGCTGTGGGGCGTGGCCGAGGATCATGCCTCAAACCCCATCAAGATAGGCTTAGAAAAGCTCAAGAAAAATGGCGCTAAGTTTGTTGCGATAAACCCAGTACGAACAGGCTACCAAGCCATTGCCGACGAATGGGTCGCCATCAAACCAGGTACCGACGGCATTTTTGCGCTGGCAATGGTGCACGTGCTTATGCGTGAGCGCTTGATCGACGAAGAATTTTTGATTCGCTATACCAATGCGCCGCAATTAGTCATACAAAATCCAGGTGGGCACGATGACGGCATGGTCTATCGTGATACAAATGGAAACCCCACGCTTTGGTGTCAAACCAATAATGCCGAGCGCTCTGCGCTAGATCCTGAAGCCAGACCTGCTCTAGTCGGCGAGTTTGAGACCCGTGACGGCACCTGCGTCAAAACGGCAATGAGTCTAATGCTCGAACTGTATTTGGATGAACAATATTCACCCGAATCGGCCGCGCAGCAATGTGGCATTGCTGCCGAAGACATAGAACGCTTTGCGTTGGAAATGGCGCATGTTGCGTTTAAAGAAACAATCGAAATCAAAACACCTTGGATCGACTGGGCTGGGCGAGAGCATCAAAGTTTTGTCGGTCGCCCAGTTTCGATGCATGCGATGCGTGGGGTTTCGGCGCATTCAAACGGTTTCCAAACTTGCCGCGGCATCCACTTATTACAAACTTTATTGGGCACGATAGATTGCCCCGGTGGGCACTTGGCGAAACCGCCCTACCCCAAGCATATTGCGCCACCCATAAAACCAGCGAAGCATACAGCGCCGAATACACCATTAAGTTCGCCGCCACTCGGCTTTCCAACCTCACCAGATGATTTGGTGGTGGATGATGACGGCAATCCGTTGCGCATTGACAAAGCCTATTCTTGGGACGCTCCTTTGGCGAATCATGGCTTGATGCATATGGTGATCAAGAACGCCGTTAACGCTGACCCCTACGCCATCGATACCCTGATTCTGTTTATGGCGAACATGGCGTGGAACTCCAGCATGAATACCGCGCAAACCATGGAAATGCTTAAAGCCAAAGACGCGCAAGGGGAATACAAAATTCCCTTTATAGTGTGTGCTGACGCGTTTCACTCAGAAACAGTTGATTTCGCAGACTTGGTTCTGCCAGACACGACCTACTTAGAACGCTTCGATGCAATTTCGATTTTAGATCGCCCCATATCGGAAGCGCATCTGGCCTGCGATGCAATTCGCCAGCCAATCATTCAGCCTGACCGAGATGTAAGGCCATGGCAGGAAGTGATGATCGACTTAGCCACGCGTTTGAAATTCCCTCTATTTACCGACGAGAACGGCAAGCCTAAATACTCTGGCTATCAGGACTTTATCGTTAACTATGAGAAATCGCCTGGCGTTGGATTTTTAGCAGGATGGCGAGGCCAAGATCAAAACGAACACCTACTCGGCGAGCCCAACCCCGAACAGTGGGAACGTTACAAAGAAAACGAAAGCTTTTTCGAATTCGAGTACCCCGACAGTATCAAGTACCTACGCCACTCAAACCTAGAATACTTGGAGTTCGCACAGAGTCTGGGTTGGGTTGATCGGACCGATCAAATTGTGATCGAGCTTTACTCTGAAAAACTTCAAAGCTTTAGGTTGGCAGCATTGGGTCAAAGCGACGGTCCGCAACCGCAAACTCAAGCTCAGCGCGACCGAATTTTAGACTACTTCACGCCGCTACCTACTTACTACACGCCGTTGGAGCAACAAGAAATTGCTGAACAAGACTATCCGTTTTACGCGATCACGCAACGGCCGATGCATATGTACCACTCTTGGGACTCACAGAATTCTTGGCTGCGTCAAATAACCTCTCAAAATTTCTTGTACATGAGTGCACGCAAAGCCGAGGAACTTGGCATCCAAGACTTGGCATGGGTTTGGGTCGAATCGCACAACGCCAAGATTCGCGCACAGGTGAAACGCATGCACGGTGTGCAAGACGATACGGTATGGACATGGAATGCCATTGGCAAAAAGAAAGGCAATTGGGGCTTAAGTGACGATGCACCAGAGTCTAAAAAGGGCTTTTTACTCAATCACCTAATCAGTGAATCACTGCCTAAACAAAACGGCATAACCAACTCTGACCCAATAACTGGTCAAGCCGCCTGGTACGACCTCAAAGTCAAAATCACGCCGTGCCATCAAGACCTACACGTCAGCTTGCCTCAATTTGAAGGCTCTGCGGCCAGTATGAAATCTGACTCGCTCGATCAAAGCTATCAATGCGGCGAATCGGTTAATCTCAAACGCTCTATAAAAGACAGCTTGCTGAAACCCTAAACCGACTCGACCTGTAAGCAAAACAACTCTACTCAATTCTTGCAAAAATGAAACTTGGACTCACCGTTGATCTAGATACCTGTGTTGGCTGTCACGGCTGTGCTACGGCCTGCAAGCAGTGGAATAGCTCTGGCACGATTGGCCCACTCACCGATTTAAACGCCTACGGCGAAGATCCTGATGGTCCATGGTTGAACCGGATTCGCACCTATGAGGTGCAAACCGAACAAGCGGTGAGCAAAACCGTGCATTTTCCAATGAGTTGTTTGCATTGCGAGAACGCTGATTGCGTCACCGTCTGCCCAACTGGCGCGTCTTATAAACGCGAAGAAGATGGCATCGTCTTGGTTGATCAAGATAAGTGCATGGGCTGCAACCTGTGTGCATGGGCTTGCCCTTATGGCGCGCGTGAGTTGGATGAAGCCCAAGGCGTAATGAAAAAATGTACGCTGTGTGTCGATCGAATTTACGACGAAAACCTCGCCGAAGAAGATCGTCAACCCGCTTGCGTATTAACGTGCCCAACTGGCGCGCGCAAGTTCGGTGACTTTGATGACCCCAACTCGGAGGTCAGTAGGTTAACCCAAGAGCGCGGCGGTTTTGATTTGATGGCTGAACTGGGCTACGAACCAACCAACAAATACTTACCTCCACGCACCGCACCAGAGATTTCGGTTCACGACACATCCAAACAAAATAGTGGCGGTGTGAAAGGCTGGATTAACAAAATGATCGCACGCTAATTATGCACCCTGCTTTTTCAGTTCTATTTTTTACCGTAACGTCTGGCATGGGCTTCGGTCTATTGCTGTGGCTATTACTGGCTTTTCACGCGGGCGGCTACGTGTTCCCAGTATTGCCGAGCGCCACTGCTGGCACTCTTTTTGAGTTTCTAAGCCAATCATTCATTGTGCATATAGGCCTTGCTGTTGTGATTTTTACAACTGGGCTTATGTCGTCAACCTTTCATTTAGCCAACCCCAAGAATGCTTGGCGATCGTTCACGCGTTTCCGTTCGTCGTGGTTGTCGCGCGAAGCGGTTTTCGCTGTCATGCTCTACCCACTTATTCTCGCTTACGTCGCATCGCTTTGGTTTAACTGGAGCGTCATTGGCTCAGTTTTGGGGCTCCTGATCGGCGGCACCTTGCTAGTGCTCCTGTATTGCACAGCGATGATTTACGCCAGCTTGAAAACCATACCGCAATGGCACAATCCGTGGGTGGTACCGAGCTTTATGTTTTTCTCGATGACATCGGGCTTAATCGCCTATAACGCGTTGATGCCCAACAACGATCTCATCGACTCGCTGTGCATGCTGTTTTTAGCCGCTGGATTGTTGCTGAAACTTGGCTATTTTCACAGCTTGGGCGCACCAACGATAAGTAACATAAACACCGCAACAGGATTCGCCTTAGCCAGCCAAGCCTCGGTCACGCTATTCGACACTGGGCACAGCAGCCGCAACTTTTCTGAGCGCGAATTCATGTACACCGTGGGCCCAAAAACTACTGGCTTAGCGCGCAAGTTAAGCTTGGCACTGGCATTTATCCTGCCCGCCGTTTTCCTTTTCTTTGCTTGGGTATGGTTGGCCTTAATGACCCACTATCTCGGCATGCTGCTAGAGCGCTGGCTGTTCTTCGTAGAAGCCAAACACGTTGTAAGGCACTACTACGGTCAATAGCTTAGACTTTTCGAATTACTAAGCTACCGATCGAATAACCCGCACCAAAAGAACAAATTACGCCGACATCTCCAGACTTAAGGTCTTGGTGATTTTGCGAGAACGCAATAATCGAACCCGCAGAAGCCGTATTCGCATACTCGTCTAACACTATAGGGGCTTCTTCTCTAGTGGCGTCACGACCGAGCAGGCGCTTGGAGATCAACAAGTTCATATTGATGTTGGCCTGATGTAACCACCAGCGCGTTAAATCATGTGGGGTTAGGTCTAAAGAATCCAGGTGGTCGGAAATATGTTTCGCCGCCATCGGGCACACTTCTTTAAATACTGCGCGGCCATTTTGATGAAACAGCTTGTCTGCGCCATAGGGATCGGCGTCAGTTGCGTGCATCACATAACCAAAGTTCGAGCGAATATTGTTGGAATACACAGTTACCGCTTTGGTGCTGAGTACATCATATTGATGGTTCGACGTAGCGGCTTGCTTGTCTTCCACGATCACCGCTGTGGATACATCACCGAAAATGAAGTGACCGTCCCGATCTTTGTAATTAACCTGCGGCGACGTCAGCTCAGGATTGATCACCAGCACCGTTTTCGCCGTTCCGGCCTTAACCATTTCGTAAGCGCGTTGCAAAGCAAATGTAGCCGCCGAGCACGCCACCAACATATCGAAACCAAAACCCTCAATACCCAAAGCCTCTTGAACCTCGATGGCGATAGCAGGGTAAGAACGTTCGGTGTAGGCGCAGCTAACGATGACTGCGTCGATATCGGCGGCAGTTTTATTCGCATCGTCTAAGGCTAAGCGCGCCGCATTAACAGCAAACTCCGCTTGGTGCGAGAGTTCATCTTCGCCTCGTTCTGCAATAATCGGACGCATGCGATCAATATCAAGAACACCATCCTTTTTATAGATATAGCGTTGCTTAATGCCCGATGCTTTTTCAACAAACTCGGCCGACGAGAGCGGAACGGCGGCAAGCGTACCGGCTTCAATTTCGGTGGCATTGTCGCTATTGAAGCGTTCGGCGTAGGCATTGTAGGCGCCAATCAACTCTTCGTTAGTCAAGACATGTTGTGGGTTCCAAACAGCTGAACCGCTAAGAACTACATCGGTCATAAATATCCTTTCAATTTTTTATCTCAATATCGGGACTCAGAACATGAAGCTTGATCCCAAAGCTTGATTATATGTCAATCCGCGCAAAGATGAGACCCGCAACACTTGCCACCCAAAAAGCCTGTTTTGACTAATACTCCGAATAAGAATCAGATGGTTTGTTGTCGCCTTTGTCTCGATCAAAGAATCGTACGATTCGGTTCGACAAGCTCAAGGCGCGCTTATCTAACAGGGTTTGTTCTTGCTGACGACTCAGTTTTATTTGATTCAAAACGTCTTCTTCCTCAGCTTGCCAACGGGTAACCGCTTCCGCGATATTCCTCATTACCTCAGGCTTTTTCTCAAACACTTCGTGTAGAGATTCGCTGCTAATTTCCCATACAGCGGCTTCGGTCTTAGCTCGAATAGTCGTGCGTTGCGGCGAACCTGTGAGCAAAGACATAAGACCAATAGTTTCGCCCTCGCGGACTTCATCCATAAAGGTTTCGCGTCCCGTTTCGTCAACCTCATACACCGCCGCTTCGCCACTAGCGATCAAATACATCGAACTGCGTTTCGAGCCAGCGCGGACTATGCGTTCTGGCGGGCCGACCACATGCAAGCTTGCGCCACGCGCCAAGTCCATCATGTCATCTTGAGTCATCCCCTCAAACATTGGTACTTGTTCAAACCGTTCAACCAGCGCTCGCCAGTTATTACGTTCAAGCACACTACTTGGTAAGTAACGCTCTGGGTCTTCTTCTGCTGCAAAATTCAGATGGCGCTGTTGTGCGAAGCGAATATCTTCTCGCTTAAAGCGATACCACAAGGCATTAAAGTACTCATTACTGGCATACCACCAGTCCCAATAGCTCTTGATGTAAAAAGCCGCGCGATACCGTACACCGGTCTCACCAAAATCGAACAAACAAACGTCATTCCATTCGTGATCCATAATGTGTGGGCATTCTTCCATCGAGGCCAACGCCAAATCAATAACGACCTTTGGCGGCGTGTTGTACTCCACCATAAAAAAGAACGTTCGCCGAGTTACTGTATCTGGTCGATCTAAATTGCGAATCTTACTGGCCGCAACAACGGTATTCGGCACCACCACGCTGTTGTTGTCCATATCGATGTAGGTAATGCTGCGCCAACCAATATCCTTAACCAATGCCCATTCCTCGTTCAACTGAATGAGATCGCCCTTTTCAAATGGGGAGCTAAAGTTGAGTGCTATGCCGGCAAAAACTTCTTCGAGCACGGTGCGGGCGGAATAACCCAACACAAGCGCCAAAGCGCCGGAGGTTGCCGCTAAAGCAAAAATTGGTTGTCCGTAGACCACCCGTAAAATCACCATTAAGGCCAGCAAGTAGACTATCGTGCTAACCAAATACTGCACAATTCGCGGTACTTTCGGCTCGCCTTCTGCGGTCAATCGACGCAAGTACACAAGCTTTTTGATACTGGTGTTAACTAAGTAGGCAACCGCCAACACCATCAACGCCGCAAACACTTGACGCACACTCTCGACCGAGGTTTGTAGGTAGGGGCTCAGCCACGCGTGTATTTCAGCACTCGCGTAGTAAGCAGTAGCGCCAAGGCTGAACGAGCTTAGGCTCAAGGGAATTCGCGTTCCGCGCTTACGCTGAACTCGCAAAACTATGAGCAATAAAGTGGCCGCACCGAGAAGGACCAAAACAGCAGCGTAGTAGTTAGACATTAGTGGACAACCCGGAACTTAAAACAAGGACTAAACCCGACTATAAAAGCGTATATATACTCCCTTTATTGGCTTTGAGCCAGCACTGAATGAACGATTTCAAATGCATACATCCGCAATACGGGATATCAGTTATGATCTGCGGTTATGGTGGGTATTTCAGAATTCAGCTAACTAAGTGATCGCAGATTGTTTATCTCAAATCGCAAAAATGGCAAACTCCGCCCCTTAACTTTTAATCTTTTGGAACGATCGTAGCTGTACCCACTATCGTCTATTTAATTCTACAATTTTTAAACGTAACACTGTCTGTGGAGACTACAAATGCAAACTTCTGCTAGCATGATGCCAATGACCGTTTTGGCCGAAAGAGCCAAACTGCATCCAAACAAGGTTTACCTACGTCAGCCAAAAGGCGATGAGTATGTAGATACAACCTGGGGTGAGGTTCTCGATAAAGCATCTAGAATCGCTCAAGGACTTGGCGCACTCGGACTTAAAAAGGGCGACAAAGTTTCGATCCTTGCGGCCAACTGTGATGAATGGTTTATCACCGATTTCGCAATTCAACTTGCGGGCATGGTCTCTGTGCCGATTTACGCTACAGCAGGCGAAAGCACGGTTGACTACGTTCTTAATCACTCAGAAGCGAAAGCGATTGTTCTAGGTAAGTTACCCGTTCCTGCGGATGCACAAGCCGCTTTAAAGAAGAACAAAGACGTCATCAGCATCGGCATGGAGTTGTGTGAGTTCAAAACTAAGAAAACCATCGCAGAATTGATCGAGAACAACGAGCCAATCGCTGAGTTTCATGAGCCAGACGCCGAAGAGACTTTCTCATTGGTGTACACATCTGGATCGACGGGCGCTCCCAAAGGCGTGGTGCTTACTTATAAGAACATTGCGTTCCAAGGCTGCTCCTGTGCCAACTTGCTCAATCGCAGCAGCGAAGAGCGCGTTATCTCTTATCTACCGCTGGCGCACGTTACCGAGCGCGGTGTCATTGAGTACTCAAGCTTGTACGGCGGCGCACAAGTATTGTTTAACGAGTCACTCGAAACTTTCTTGCGCGATCTGAAAGAAGCTAAAGTGACCAACTTTATTTCAGTGCCAAGACTTTGGGTTAAATTCCAAAGCGAAGTATTGAAAGCCATGCCCGAAGAAAAGCTTAAAAAATTACTACGCATTCCGATTTTAAGCGGCATTGTAAAACGTAAAATTAGAGCCAATCTTGGTCTAGCCTACGTGCGCAGCTGCGGCAGTGGCTCGGCACCGATCTCGCCTCACATCCTTGAATGGTACCGCAGACTCGGCATCAAAATTTCTGAAGGCTGGGGCATGACTGAGCTAGGTGGCTTGGCCACGACTCAATTTCCTTTCCGACGCTCAAAGCTCGGCACCATCGGTGTACCGCTCAAAGGTCTAGACGTAAAAATCTCTGACCAAGGTGAATTGCTTATTAAGGGCGACGGCGTATTCAAGGAATACTACAAAAACCCAGAAGTAACCGCTGAAACCTTCACCGAAGAAGGCTACATGCGCACCGGCGACAAAGTCGACATGGACAAAGACGGCTACCTACGCATCACTGGTCGCGTTAAAGATTTGTTCAAGTCTGGTAAAGGCAAATACATCGCGCCAGTACCGATTGAAGGCAAGCTCGCTAGCAACCTTATGATCGAGCAAATGTGCGTGATGGGCAGCGGTCTTCCAGCAGCAATGTGTGTTGCGGTTCTTTCAGAAGAAGTCAGCGCAGGTAAAAGCAAAGAAGAAATCGAATCCAGCTTGGCAGCTACTCTGGATGAGGTAAATGCCAGCATCGAGAAACATGAGTACGTCGCGGGTATTATCATCGCGAAAGAACAATGGACTATCGAAAACGGCATGTTGACTCCGACTATGAAGATCAAGCGCACCGAGCTTGAAGAGAAATATAAGGACGTTATTGCAGAAACTGGCTTGCCGAAAATTTCTTGGGAAAAGTAATTTAAGCGTTTGCCTAATTCACTTTGACTAAGACATTTATCTCTTAGAGTAGCGATCGATCGAAAAACTCGCGAATATCATCATGATGTTCGCGAGTTTTTTTTATCCCTCTTGTTGTAACTAGTTCAGCCAAGCGGAACCGTTCATGATCATGTATCGTCTAAGGATTTATCAAGCTGCTGTTTTAATCTCTTCAACGATTCAATCGCGGGAAAAACCCCCAGTTCGAGGAAACCCATTTCAAGGGTTATATTTTCTCCTGCTGCGTTCAAAAACCCTGGGCTCTTCAACATCTCTTGATAATCACAGGTGTAGAAAACGTCATATTCATCAACCTCATCAACATGCGCACCGTCAGCGCTTTGGGCATTGAGTCCCAGACCAAGCGTTACTAAGTTCGGAAATGCGTTTGAAAGAACCGTTTTTTGCATAATCATTACTGTAGTCACGTTTTGGGCAGTCTCACCAGACTCGATAACTTTAGACACGGACTCAACAATAGATGGGTCAGCTATTAGGCCTAGATCTCCAGTGGCGCTGAGCTCGCTGAGAATCGGAACACTAGCAGACGGCGCCAGAGGGAGGTGGCTCAACCCAATCGACTGACACTCTGCACTACTTAAGGAGTCCCTCGATGTTATGCCAAACAATGCGTAACGCGCCGATGTGAGATTGGCCAGACGTTTGCTAAGTATGTTCTCAGAATAAAGATCAATATTACGCACCGCCTCGTCAACTTCTTTTTGCAGCCGAACAAGAATACTTTCTTGTTTTAAACTCTCGACACGCGCCGCATTCCAGTTCGACACTTGGATACCAATAAACACACCTACAACAACAATCACAAAATCAATAGCAATCGCAGTCCAATTTTGCTCTTTAACGTGTTGAGTAATTCGCCTTAGAAGCACAATTTTTCTCCCTACTTAAGCTTTTATATTATTGGGTTATAACATATCGGTGAGACAGGAATTGGCACGCAGCTCATGCTGGATAGAGAAAATTTAGCCCTGACCGTTTCTTTGCATCGTGCAGATATACTCCACTTATTATGTCAATAACTCTACGCGTTTAAACAATGAGCACTCGATCACCCTTTTTGCCAGACTACGAAGACCTACCGAATGAATTGGCTATTTTCCCATTGCCCAGCGCTGTGGTGCTACCCGGCGGATTCCTGCCTTTAAACGTGTTTGAACCCAGATATGTGAACATGGTGCAGGATGCATTGAGCGACAAGCAGCTAATTGGCATGGTTCAACCCAAACCTCAAAACGAGTCGGGGCTGTCAGAACTCGACATCTACTCGGTTGGCTGCGCTGGACGCATCTTTAAGTATCAAGAAACCATGGACGGGCGGATCGAGCTTGCCTTAGTTGGAGTGAGCCGCTTTCTAATCAAGCATGAAGTTGAAGGCAAAGGCGGCTATCGCAGAGTTGCCGTAGATTGGAGCGATTACAAACTCGACTTCGACTCCAGTGATGATGCCGTAGAGACATCCATAGATGCCAGCTTCAGGGCCGCCTTACGCCATTACATGAACGACCAACAGCTCAAAACCGATTGGAGCACACTCGAGCAACTGCGAGTCGGCGACCTATGTAATAGTATTTTAAGCTTTCTGCCCCTAACCTCTGACGACAAACAACTGTTGTTAGAAACCCGTAGCTTAGAGTCAAGAATCAAGGCTTTCACGGCTATTCTACTCAACGCAAGAACGGGCTCAGACGTTACTCAACACTAGAAGTTGACTCTAATTTTGACTGTGCTAGATGGTGTTGCCGAGCGAGTAATATTTGCTCGCTGATGGCCGCGCCCATTGCCCGCGCGTCAGACAGATCACTGTTCCGCAATCGCTCTCGCATCGTCGCCCTTAGCTCGCGAAGGCTATCTTGGTCTGTCGCCAGACTCACCGCCGCCCTCACATACTCATCGGGTGTTTCTGCAACGAGCTCATCCAAACCCAAACGCAAATTCAAAGACATTGTTTGCCGCGACATTGGTCGTAAAGACGCCAATGTAACCACGGGCAATCCCATCCAAGCCGCTTCAAATGAAGTGAGCGCACCGCTAAAAGGAAAAGGGTCGAGAGCGATGTCTATATCGCCGTATTCCTTTAGCATCGTGCCGTGTTCGCTCGCA
>CAZOIG010000071.1:0-4873 GCA_964579235.1 uncultured Gammaproteobacteria bacterium | reverse complement strand
ATCTAAATAACTGATAAATAATGATCATTTTCTATATGAAAAAAATGATATCAAATTGTTGATCGAGTAATTTTTATATGTATAATGATAAATATGATATTTAATATGAACCTAAAATTATGATTTCATTTCAGAAAGCGGCTCTCAGTCTATCCTTATTTTTTCTCTTTGGGTGTCAGACGGTGCCTTCAAACCTGCACAACAACCATCAAGACCGAGACCTTCAATTTGAGCGGGTGGTTGAGGATGTTGTTTTTGCTTCCGCGGACAGCAGCAGACTGCTTTTGCCCTCAAGTAACGCGGCCTCTGTGTTTAATTTGAGTTCAGTGTTGGCGGAAGGCGACACTATTCGAGTGTCGTCGCAGCAATTCCCTGAGTTGAACGGACTGCGTCAGATTGCGCATGGCGGTCGATTGAGCTTGCCAGGTCTCGAGGACTTGGTTGTGGGTGGTTTTAATGAGCGGCAAGCCGAAGCGGCTATTAAAGCTCACTTGCAACTTAAACGCTGGCTGACTGGGGATTGGTCCGACCTACATATCAGTGTGGTTGAACAGGCACCAATCCATGTGTCAGTCAACGGGGCAGTATTTAACCCGGGTCGAATAGTAATGAACGTCCCATCGCAAGACAAATCCGAGACCGCGATCAGGCAGACGACCGGGGCGCACAGCTATGGACGCAGCCTGTTGGAGGCGCTCAGAAATGCCGGCGGTGTCCGGCCGGACGCAGACTTAAATGCCGTCATGGTTGAGCGTGGCCAGCATACTCTCGTGCTGGATCTCACACCCATTTTGAATGGCGATGAATCTGGCCCTATTCCTCTGCTTACAAATGGGGACCGAATTACCGTGTTTTCACTTGGTCTAGAACAGGGAAGTTTAATCAGACCCAGTGCGATTACGCCACCAGGGATGCGGGTGTTTATGTCGAACCTGACGGCGCCTGCTCTCAATAATGCGCAATCTGCGATTGGAAATGACGCGAGCCGTCTTCCTTATGGTGTGAGTTTGCTTGATGCCGCCATTTCGGCGAATTGCGTTGGTGGAACGCATATGGCCAATGCGTCGCGCGGCATTGTATTAGTAACCAGGAACTATGGCTCAAAGAAGCAACTGGTCATTCACAGGAAGATCAACGAATTGCTTGCGCACAGTGCCGATACTAGGGTTAACCCCTTCGTCATGCCAAACGATGGCGTTGCTTGCTTCGATTCTCGTTTTACCAACTTTCGAGACGTTGCGCGCGGTCTTGGTGATTTGATCAGTCCCATTATTCTTGGGCGTTTGCTGTAACAACTTGGGGAATCGCGTGGTGGAACGATTAAGTTACCAAGACCTTAAGTCCTTACTGTTGGTCGGTCTTAGAAGAAGCGCTGTTGAGCTGGCTGTGCTGATCGTCTTGATGTCGTCGGTCGGGATCACCCTCGTAGTTACGAGAGACGCAGTATTCAAAACGAGTTGGACATTGCTATTACCCAGTACCGAGCGCAGTACCACAGTCAATTTAGACAACATTGGTGAGGCTCGAACTACGACACGAAACGCATATGGGAATGTGTCGCTCAGTCCAAAACACACTTATCGAGAAATTGCATTGAGCCAAGCTGTGCTTGGAAAGGCCGCTGAACGCTTTGGGGTTCCGATTTATGCGTTTACCAAGCCGAAAATGCAGCTCGTTCAACAGACTCCCGCAATTCGGTTTACCTTAAAAGGAACTGACCCTGAAAAACTTAAACGTCGAGCACAAGTCTTTAATCAAGCATTTCATGACACGTTGGATGAATTGAGAGCTAACGAGATTGAACGTCAAGACCGAGGTATTCAAAAGCAACTGCAAAAAGCCAAGACGCGTTTAATGGAGTCTCAAACACGGATTGTTGAATTCAAGACTCAAACCCTGTTGATCTCCGATGAGCAGCTTCCCCTAAAAATACAAACACTCGAGAATCTGAGGGCACAGTCGATTGAAGGTATGGTAGAACTTGCCAAGCTACAGGCGGCACTGGAAGAAACATCTCGCTTGCTTGGTGTTGACGCTGATCAAGCCACCGCTTTGATGGGCATTATTTCCATGCCGCAAACCGCTGCATTGGTAAAACAATACGGCGAGTTGAATGCAGAAGCAACAGTTCTCGCTGCGACGGTTGGACCAGAATATCCAACGCGCATGCTGCTCGAGAAAAAATGTGATGCACTTCGTGAGAAGTTGCTCGCAGCCAAGGCTTCGGAACCACAACTGTCAATCCTTTCCCAACGAAAGTTTTTGAGCTTCCTCTCTTCGGAACATGTCGAGACTTTGGCCGAACTGGCTCAAAATAGAGTTGTGCTGGAAAGCACAATGGCGCAACAAGCGCAGTACGAACAGTCTTTGGAAAGCTTGAATGAGGGCATGCGAAATTTCGCCAAAGACGTGGCCAAACTGGATGCTTTAGAACGAGACTTTCAAATTGCTGAGGCAATTTTTTCATCCGCATTAACGAGACTAGACTCAGGGAAGTTTGATATTTACGCTACGTACCCACTCACTCAGTTGCTGACAGAGCCAGGGATGACTCTGACGCGTGATCATCTGATCACCAAACTTATCATTGTCGCGCTTGTGTTGATGACAGGGTTGCTTGGCCTGATGATTTTTCTCTATGAGGTGAGAAAACATTTCGTGCAAGAGTGGGGCGCATCATGACTGCAAGTCTGATGGCTAGATTTAGCTCGGGTCTGCCGATGGCATCCGAAGAGGAGCGGTGGGTTTTTGCTGTAATAGCAAGCACCTTCGTTTTCTATTTTATGGGAGCCCTCTACCTAATGGCGCCGATTCTGGGCTGGATCTTGATTGCTCGTTTGATTTTCGTTGGTTTGCTTTCTACCCCGTCCAAAACACAGCCAGGGTTCTTTGGATGGCTGTGGATTGCTGCCGCACTTGGACTGCTGATGGCGCTTGTTATTGGGCATGTCTCATTTGATCTGGGTTTAGGCAAGATAATTAAGTCTACGATTGGCTGGGCAAAGGGATGGGCTTTGCTTAGTGTTTTTATCCTCGTAGGTTTAATTTCAACGATACGCGCTGAGTTTATTATCCGAGCTGCATGTCTGGTTGGATTGTTTGCGTTAATTCTTACGCCCGTCTTGGTAATGGCGTGGGTGTTGGACTTACCAGGGTATCTCTACGTCTCGCCATTAAAGGTTTTGGGTGGCTCCGGACCTGAATATTTCACGGTGATTCTATATGAAATTGATCCCGGCAATGGTTCCCCCAGATGGCGGTTCTTTGCGCCTTGGGCGCCCGCAGTTGGTTTTGTCGCGAATATTTATCTGCTCTGTGCCTTTTTTGAAAAGGCACGATTCTGGAAGATTGCGGGTTTGTGCGGAAACGCCTTAATGATTCTTCTCGCCGCGTCACGAATGGGCATTCTCGTGATGGTGATAGTGCCGACTGCCGTACTCTTTTTGTCTCGGCTGACTCGTCCCTACGTTTTGTTGTCTGCTTTTTTTCTGATACTCCTTGTCGCACTCAATTTCGAGATGCTTTACGACTGGGTGACCGGGTCGTTTCAACAAATTAAAGAGGCAAGGGCGGACTCAACCCGTGTGCGCGCAACCCTTAATGATATCGCTGTGTATCGATGGCATACGGAAGCTTTTTGGTTTGGTCATGGGGTAGTGGAAGCGGGCAGCCATTTAGTCGAATTTATGCCAATAGGTACCCATCACAACTGGTTCGGGCTGCTTTTCGTTAAAGGTGTCATCGGTTTATCCAGTTTTATGCTGCCCTTTGTTCTGACCGGTTTGGCGCTGCTATTGCGTGCGCAAGTCGACCAAATGGCCAGACTCCCTCTAGGCGCGTTTATGGTGCTTTCCTTCTTTTCGCTGAGTGAGAACATTGAGGCGCTCGCCTATCTCACCTGGCCAGCTTGGTTACTCATTGGTATCGCGTTGCGATCGCCGTTAAGTCAATTTCCTTGGGCCGAAGTATTGGTGCCCCGATCACACATTCAAAGAGAGTTATCGTATGAGACACGTTGAAATTTCTGTTGTCATCCCTCTTTACAATAAGTCCGCAACAATCGAGCGTGCGCTAACGTCCGTCGGGGGACAGACACTTTTGCCGAAGGAAATTGTCGTGATCGACGATGGTTCAACTGACAAGAGTCTCGAGCTTGCAGAACGGTTCAAGCAAAACCACCCAGAACTTAATCTCAGAATTCTGTTTCAGACCAATCAGGGGGTGTCGGCCGCTCGTAACAATGCGATTCAAGCAGCTTCCTCGGAGTTCGTCGCATTGCTTGATGCGGATGACACTTATGACCCTGGTTTTATAGAAGAGGTCACCGACTTGCTTGAACGAGATATTGACGCAGAGGTGGCCTGCACCCGATACCGATTTGTCTATGCAGACCAGACTTCACGCGATGCTCGCTGGACAAAGATGAATGGCCGCCCCCCACAGGGACGCTTAAAGAATTACTTTGGAATGGTGGCAACGGGCGAACTTCCTTTAAGCGCATCATCCATATGTTTTTCCAAATCCGCTTTCGAGCGTGTTGGGGGGTTCCCGCTTGGACAGCAAATGGGTGAAGATCAGTGGGTTTGGAGTCTCCTTGCGCTCAAAGAGCAAATTGCTTACTCGAAAACGCCGTTGGCGAATTACTATTCAGATGTCTCTGGTTCTTTGATGAAAACTCAATCCCCCATTGCAGAGCTGCCATACAGTCGTATGCTGCAAGACTTAATTGACACTGGATCCCTCACTAGAAAACAAAGTCGAGACGTTCGCGCGATGGTACGTACGCACTTGCTGGACTTGGTTCGAAGAAATTTGGCGGCCAATCAGCTCGACACGTGCAGAGCATTGATGCAAGATCGTCGTCTGAAAGTCT
>CAZOIG010000070.1:0-5703 GCA_964579235.1 uncultured Gammaproteobacteria bacterium | reverse complement strand
CCCAGCCGGTCTTAAACCTGTGTAGCCCTTACAAAACAGATCACTTATTGGAATTTATTATGCGTTTACTCAACCTTGTTATCTTGGCCTTTCTGCTCAGCTCTTTGTTTTATTCAAACTATAGCCCTGCGCAGTTAGAGGGTGTTGAATACAATTGGCAAGAGAAACGCAACAAAGACGGCATTGCGCTGTTTACCAGCGATGTAGACGGTTCACCGTTTAAAGCTGTGCGCGGCGAAATGATTGTGCAAGGCAGCGTCGCCAGCCTGGTTGCTTTAATTGAAGACCTACCTGCCTGCCCAGATTGGGCAGCCATGTGCAAGGAGGCTTACCTAGTCAGTCGGGTATCAGCGACCGAAAGCTACGCGTACATTTATAACGACGTACCCTTCCCCGTTTCTGATAGAGACGTTTACGTGCACGTGATTTGGCAGTTGGATGAACCAACCGGCCGCGTCTCTATGACCAGCATGGCGGCAGAAGGCGGAGTAGAAAAAACCAAAGCGGTGCGTTTAAGCGATGCAACTAGCCAATGGCACTTTACACCTTTAGAGGATGGCAGCGTGCGAGTTGAAAACTTTGCGCACATTGATCCCAATGGGCCTACCCCCGCTTGGATCACCAACATGCTTTTGTTAGACGCACCTTTCGACACGATGCGCGAAATGCGCACACTGATTGAGAGCGGGGCTTATGCAGACGCCCAAATCGAGTTCTTAAACGCCACTGCTGAACCGGCTACCAATGAGGACTCCGCAATAGAGCTGCAAGAAGCCAGTTAAGGCTTACCCACCCAGATGTCTGCGTCTGGCGTACCCTGCACCTCACAATCACCTTGCTTGAACGTGACTTCGCCACCTGAATCATTTTTGGCGAAGTAGTCTTTGCTCACAGCCACAATCGTTGGTGTCAGCAAAATTAGCGCGATAACATTGACTACGGTCATCATGCCCAGTGCAGCATCTGCGGCATTCCAAACCATGGTTAAGCCAGCGTTTGCACCCCAAAACACCATGAGCAAATATATGCTGGTGAACACGATACGGCCCGCTTTATTGTCTAGCTTGAAGATACGCAAATTACTTTCTGCGTACGCATAATTTGCAACGACCGACGTAAACGCGAACAAGGTAATGGCTATGGAAACAAAATGCGCGCCATAGCTGCCCATATGGGTGCCCATCGCTATTTGCGTAATGCGTATGCCAGCCTCGCCTTCCTGCGCACCACCCGCCAACAAAATGATAATGGCAGTGCAGGTACACAAAACGAGTGTGTCGAAAAACACGCCCAGCATCTGAATATAACCTTGTACCGCAGGATGATTTGGATGCGGCGAAGCACTTGCTGCCGCGTGCGGAGCACTGCCCGAGCCGGCTTCATTCGAGTACAAACCACGCTGAATACCGTTTTTGATCGCCGCGCCGAGTGCACCTGCACCAGCCTCTTGTAGGCCAAAAGCCGACAACACGATATCGGCCAACAAGTCTGGCACTAAATGAATATTAAGTAGAGTAATGCCAACCGCAGTGACTAAATAGGCGATGCCCATAAAAGGAACGACCGCTACAGCGAAGCGCGCGATCGAGCGTAAACCACCTACTACAATAATACCGGCGATAACCGTGATAACTAAACCAGAGTACGCTGTAGGAATTTGGTATGCGTAATTCAGCGCATCAGTAATGGTATTGGCTTGCAAGGCACTGAAGAAAAAGCCGTAGCCAAGCAATAAGCAAAAAGCAAACAGAATGGCGAGTGGGCGTGAACCTAAACCCTGCTGAATATAGTACGCAGGCCCGCCACGAAACTCTTTGTGATGATCGCGAACCTTATAGACCTGCGCTAATAGGCTTTCGGCAAAGGCTGTTGCCATGCCTAAGATGGCGATCACCCACATCCAAAAAACCGCGCCTGCGCCGCCCAAGGATATTGCCATGGCAACACCGGCCAGGTTACCCGTACCGACCCGCGCAGATAAAGACGTACATAAAGCTTGAAAGGAACTAATGCCATCCGCATCGGCAGAGCCGCTGCGCCGCATTAGGCTAAACATATGAGTGAACTGGCGTAGCTGGAGAGCGCCTAAACGAAAGGTAAACCAAAACCCAGCAAAAACGAGCAGGTAAATAAGCACCTGCCACTCGCTCCACAGCACTGCATTAACAGCACCGATGGCCGCGCTTACTACTTCAAGAAGAGAATCCAAAATTTATCCTTAGCCAAACTGAATGTTGGCTAAGGATAAAGCATTTAGGGAGCGGTGTTTAGCTTCCCATCGCAACGAGACTCTCAAGAGTCTGTGCGCAAGCGTGTGCGGCTTCTTTGCCCTTCTTCACAAAGTGCTCCTTAAAGAAGTTTACGTGCTCGTCGCTTCCATGAAAGTTGTGCGGTGTGAGCACAGCCGTGAATACTGGCATATGGGTTTCCATCTGCGCCTGCATTATTCCATCAATTACTGTACGGCCTACGAAGTCATGACGATAAATACCACCATCAACCACTAAACCGCCCGCAACCACAGCGGCGTATTTGCCAGTCGCAGCAAGCGCTTTGCAGTGCAGAGGAATTTCGTATGCGCCGGGCACTTCGAAGAAGTCAATTTCTTTGTCGCTGAGCGTAGCGAACTCTTTCGTAAAAGAATCACGCAATACATCAACGATGTCGCGGTGCCAGCAGCTTTGGATGAATGCCACGCGATCGCGCGACGCTATTTCTGTGAAGTTTGACATTGTCTTATCTCAATTTAGGTAATTAAAATTGAGGGCAAACAAGGCTAGGCGAACACACGGCATAGCGCGTTTGCGCAGTGCACAGCATATAAATCACCCGTCCTTATTTCTCATAACCAGACTTTAACTGTCGGCTCTGGAATCACACCAGAATCTGCTTGTCCTTTTGATGAAGAATCATCAAAAGCGCCCGCGGGCTACCTAATTGCAACGCGAACGTTATTTAGGATTACCGCCGGTGGGGACTTCCACCCCGCCCTGAGAAGCCCAAGATAATGCTGATAGCGGCGAACCAAAACCAGTAACCTTGAGTCGGGCGCATTATAGGACTGTCATGTATATCTGTACATCACTTTTCTTCACACCAAATGTAAGTTTAATGCCCTAGCGCTCACATAATCTTTGCAAATGTAAGCTGCTTACCTGCACTCGCTCACAAGCTGGCTGTTAGTCTTGCTTCATGAAAATAACAAAATTAATCAGCGTAATCACCCTATTCTGCTTGCTCTCGGCGTGTGGCGGGGTGGGTAAATTTTTTATCGAGCGAGCGATCAACAAGATCGACTCGGATGTGGCCAATAGGCTCGAAGAATTTGCCACGCTCACACCTGAGCAAGAAGCGCACGCAGAAGCAATTGCCGAGCTGTTTCAAGCGCGAGTAAAGCAAGAAATACTGCCTACTGTGGCGGATCTTATTGAGCAAGTGGCGGTTGATGTCGAAACTAAGGGCCGCTTGACCCAAGATCATTACGACAAAATTGTAGGATTCTTCTATCAACCACTTCCAATGTCAGAGAATGCGCAGTTGATTAATGATGTGGCGCGATTCTTTTATAAGATGACACCCGAGCAAGACATTGAAGTCCGCGAGCGATTGATCATCAACAATCAAGAGCGCAATGAGAAACGCGAAAAACGTGACCTAGACGATCAACGCGACGCCATTGCGAAAACCCTGCGTACGGTATTTCGCGGGATGGGCGTGGCGCGTAGCCGCAGTGAAGTGAACGAGTCGCGCGATATTTTGGAGGGTCGTGTTGATCTAAATCAGCAGACCGAAAACTTTTACACGCGCATTAATCAATTGTTTTTAGATCTGACTGAGAACAAAGGCGATTCTTTAGAAGACTTCACCGCACGCTACAAAGATGCTTGGCAACAGTTTGAAGCCGGGCCACAGTCTGACTACCCTGAACTGTTCAAAGCTAACGCTGACAATGGCTTGGCAGCCATTAACAATCTGTTTGAGTCGCTCAACCAAGAAGAACGCATCAAAGCCGCCAGCGTGATCCGCGAGTACGAACAATTCTTTTTGGAGCTGGCTGCCAAATAATTAGCCGCGTAAGCTATTCCCGCTAAGCAGACGTCATGAGCTCTTTGGGTTCTGGCTAAACCGTCTATACTTGCATACCCTTTGAACCCCATAAGATTGCTGCGTGTCTACCGTCTTCAAACGACGTAGCTCTGGCATCCAGCAATAAGGCATGCATAGATCAGCAATGCCTTACGAGATTAAGAATCATGACGCAAACCCACAAGTCTGACATTTTGGCTAAACGAACTCTGCTTTACGCCTCCGCCACAATGGGCTTTGCGCAAACTGTGTTGTTCGCAATTCTGGCGCCACTGGGCAGAGAAGTTGGTCTTGCCGAAGTTCAAATTGGTGCGATTATTTCATGCTCTTCTTTAACCCTGTTCTTAGTCAGCCCCCTATGGGGCCGAATGAGCGACGTCTGGGGAAGAAGGAAGGTTTTATTATTCGGCCTATTCGGATACTCGTTCGGCACAATCATATTTTCTGCTGTTTTTGAGTTCGCCTTACTCGGCTACTTCGTTCCTTTAACGGCTCTCATACTTTTAATCGTCACGCGCGTCGCTAACGCCGTGGCGATGGCAGCCGTTACGCCATCATCCAATGCGTACATGGCCGACATTACCCGAGAAGAGGATCGCGTTAAGGGCATGGGCGGCATTGGCGCCGCCTACAATATTGGTTCGATATTAGGCCCCGCGATTGGCGGTCTACTCGCGAGTATCACCTTGCTTACGCCGCTCTACTTTTCAGTTTTCCTTACATTTTCTGCGGCCCTACTCACACTACAGAGACTGCCTGAGCGCCCAATCTCAGATGGCGTACGTAACAATCCAAAACTAAAGTACACCGACCCACGAGTTTTTCCGGTTGTAGTGGCGGGATTTTTTCTGTTTATGGGGTTCGCGATTGTTCAGCAGACCATCGCATTTCGCTTTCAAGATGTATTTGGTCTCGATGGTGTAGAAACTGCTGAAATTGTTGGCATCAGCCTGATGTTCTCGGCGGCTACGGCGTTGTTTGTGCAGATGCTTATTATCCCGCGAATATCGATTGCGCCCTTTACGCTATTAAGGCTTGCGATGCCGATAATGATCACGGCCTTTGCAACGCTGGCATTGAGCAGCACTCAAGCTCTATATTTGTTAGCCATGAGCGTGCTGGGAGTAGGTATGGGCTTCGCGGGCCCTGGCTTTATGGCCGCTGCATCGCTCGCCGTATCTACCAAGGAACAAGGTGCAGTAGCTGGGCTGGCGGGGGCTTGTCCAGCACTTGGGTTTACCGTAGGACCTTTGCTAGGGACTTATTTGTACTCTATTGACGGCGCATTGCCTTATTGGTTTGCACTTTGGTGCTACCTAGCTCTCCTCGTCATTACGTTTAAGTTTAAGAGCAAAAGAACAAACCCTAAGCAAGCGTGATGCGCTGCATCCAATCCAGTGGCACGCCCCACTGAAAGGCTTGCTGGCAAGCCGCTTTGCCTGTACTTTTGTCAGGTGTACATTGACGAATCTTACGGAGAAATATGTTTATGAAGCGAAAGCAGCGTGCAAGCCTAAGCGCGAGCGTAGGTCTAGTCGCGCTTTGCCTTAGTATCCCAATTCAGGCACAACAATACTCAACCGAAAATATTGGGGCGCTAGGCGAATTTTGCCAAAG
>CAZOIG010000069.1:0-2686 GCA_964579235.1 uncultured Gammaproteobacteria bacterium | reverse complement strand
TTCTCATAGGGATAAATCGTAAAGCTCAAGGCGAGAACAACTAACACCACAAGGCTCGATGTTTCGAGCGGAATACGTTCGCGCGTAAACAGAATAAGCGCGGTGACGGTTAAGGTCATCGCCCATATGGCGTGTGGGTCTAGTGTCATAATGTTTAGCGCATTAACCGCAATGGGGAAATGGCGCTCTTTGTTAAGATGATTTGGATTGATTATAAAGGTTTATGTTCACAGAAGCGCAAACCTTATCAAAAGAGTGAGTGCTGCGCGCCGAGTTTTACGGAATATATTAAGCCGCTTTAGCGAGTGTGTTATGCTCTGCGCATCCCAAAAATGAACCTCAATATAGCCAAACGTCATGGTTGATATCGTCCTAACCAATGAAATCATCGCGGTCTTAGGAATCCTCAGCCTTGCTATATTTCTCTTTGTTTTTGAAGTCGTTCGCGTCGACGTCGTAGCCTTAATCGTTCTCGTATTGCTCGGCTTGTCGTCAATGATTCCGGGCTATACGGGCCTAATTCCTACCCATCAACTATTTAACGGTTTTTCCAGTAATGCGGTGATGTCGATCATCGCGGTCATGATAATTGGAGCCGGACTTGATAAGACGGGCGTGATGGGCGTGATGGCAGGTCAGATACTCAAGCGAGCGGGTAAAACCCAAAATCGAATAATGGTGACACTATCGGTCTGTGTCGCGTACATCTCGAGCTTTATGCAAAACATCGGCGCAGCGGCACTGTTCCTGCCTGTAGTCAGTCGAATTTCTCGTCGCACAGCTATACCTCTCAATAAGCTTTTGATGCCCATGGGTTTTTGCGCGATTCTTGGTGGCACGATGAGCATGGTGGGTTCTAGCCCGCTCATTTTGCTGAACGACCTGATTGCAAGCGCTAACCTTCACTTACCCGACAATGCCATTCCTATGGAGAAGTTTGGCTTGTTTGCGGTAACACCTGTGGGCATGGCCTTGGTGTTTACAGGTATAGCCTACTTCGTCATTTTTGGTAAATACCTATTGCCCGATGGTGCCAAACAAACTCTGACTACCGAGAACTTGCAACACTACCGCGATGTTTACGGCATTGACGGTCGAATATTTGAGGTCGAAGTAACGGAGCAGAGTGACCTTGTTGGCTTGATGCTCGGGCAGGTTGAGAGCCGTGGCCGCTCTGGCTGGATCTTGGGCATTAAAAGCGGTAGCTCTATTCAGATCATTCCAGCTCAAGACAGCATGATTGAGTCTGGCGCGATTCTAGCCATTATGGGCGCTCGTTCAGAAATTGAACGCTATGCCGAGGAACACAAGCTCACGATTAGCCCATACCTAAATGAGTTCGCTGATGCTTTAAATCCAACTACCGCAGGCATTGCAGAGATCGTGGTGCCGCCTGACTCAGACTTAATTAAACGCACCATCTCGCAATCGGATATCAGACGGCGTTATGGAATGCGGGTACTGAGCGTATTCCGAGTCGACTCGGTGATCGATGAAGGCTTGTCTTCGTTAGAGCTTCAAGCTGGTGACACGCTGGTGGTACACAGTCGTTGGCAAGACATGATCGCGGTATCCAAAGATAAAAAGTTTGCCGTGGTAACCGACTTTCCAAAAGAAGAGTTTCGTACTCATAAGTTGCGCAACGCAGGCATCGCGTTTGTATTGGCGATTGGCTTGGTGCTGTTTAGCGACCTACCTTTGAGTCTCGCATTAATGGTGGGCGCCCTCGGTATGGTGATCGGTCGCGTCCTCGATATGGAAGAGGCTTACGACGCTGTGTCTTGGCAGACCGTGTTCTTGCTGGCTTGCTTGATTCCTCTCGGTATGGCTATGGAACAGTCGGGGGCAGCAGCCTACTTGGCTGCCCACGCACTTGAGGTGATGGACGGTCTACCTGTATGGATGATTCAGCTGTTCCTAGCGATCATTGCAACGGTGTTTACCTTGGTTATGTCGAACGTGGGTGCGACAGTGTTATTGGTGCCATTGGGCATTCAAATGGCTTTGGGGGTGGGGGCTGACCCCGCCATGTTCGCGCTCACCATTGCGCTTGCTACGTCTAATTCTTTTCTTATTCCGACCCACCAAGTTAATGCCCTAATCATGGGGCCTGCAGGGTATAAGGTACGGGATTTCATGCGAGTGGGAGCAGGGATGACCGCTTTATTTTTATTCGTAATGCTTGTAGTCTTAAATTTGTTTTACTAAAGGCGACAAGAATTCAACGTCTACATCGGGGTAGCTTAAGTTGGGCACTTATAGTGCTCATGTTTGAAAACCAAAAAGTGAAGAGAGCAACTATGATTAATCGTTTCAAAAAGCATGCATCCCTCGGTCTCCTGTCAATCTTTCTGCTGGCGGCTTGCAGTAGCGGTGGCAGCGGTTCAGGCGCTGATCAGGTCGAAAATAGCCAAGCAGGCGATAACTTACCCGCAGAATTTGTCGGTGTCTATATAGGTACTGTTAACGCCACACTGGAAGCCATTGGTATTACCGAGAGTGGCTCTTTCCCTATCACCATCACGGTCACGGCCGATGGCCAATTGCGCTTTGATGGCGATGACCCCGACGAAACGTTTACCGTCGGCGTTGCGAATGACGGTTCGTTCTCTGGTAACCTGCGCTATGAAGACGATGACGTAGAGGGCGTATTAGGCGTAACCGGTCGAGTTGACGGTACGACGGC
>CAZOIG010000068.1:0-5987 GCA_964579235.1 uncultured Gammaproteobacteria bacterium | reverse complement strand
GCTGGCCAGATAACCAACCAAACATTTAGGAACATGAACGTACCTAACAAAGCACCAACCATGATGTAGTCGTTGGCTATCAAAGTACCACCAAGCTTGCCCAGCAAGTAAACACCAGTTAGGAAAGTAAACATGGCACCCCAACGGAACCACCAAAGAGCACTCGGCGCGAGTTTCGCTTTGGCGTCGGCGAGGCCTTCGGCTGACGCTTCTTTGAAGTAGCCACCCTGTACAAAGTTGAAGTAGTACAACATGCCGATCCAAGTGATACCAAATACCAAGTGTCCCCAACGGACCAGAAAATCTAACTCGACCATAACATTCCTCTTTTTATTAGATTGATAGATAAGGTTCAGCGGATTTTAATGCTTCCCACCGAATTTGACGTAAACATACACTTTTTTTCCCAAGCTTGCATTGAAATGACACTTGTATGTTGACCTTTTTGGTCTAAAAATCGACACTTAGCCCACCAATACACCTTGTTTTAAAATCACCCATGTCCTCAATTAAGAAAGTAGTGCTCGCTTATAGTGGCGGCCTTGATACCTCCATTATTCTCAAATGGCTCAGAGAAGAATATAACTGCGAGGTTGTCACCTTTACGGCAGATATCGGTCAAGGTGAAGAACTCGAACCCGCCCGAGAAAAGGCCAAGTTAATGGGGGTTGAGCAGATCTTTATCGACGACCTTAAAGAAGAGTTTGCGCGCGATTTCGTCTATCCGATGATGCGTGCCAATGCTATCTATGAAGGTGAATATCGTTTAGGTACTTCAATTGCCAGACCATTAATCGCAAAACGCTTGATAGAGATTGCGAATGAAACCGGTGCTGACGCTATTTCTCACGGCGCAACCGGCAAAGGTAACGATCAAGTGCGCTTTGAGTTGGGGGCTTACGCTTTGCGCCCAGACATTAAAATCATCGCGCCATGGCGTGAATGGGAGCTGAACTCTCGCGATAAGCTGCTCGCGTACGCCGACCAGCATGGTATTCCTGTTGAGAAAAAGGCGGACGGCAAGTCTTTGTATTCTATGGACGCTAATTTATTGCATATTTCTTACGAAGGTGGAGTACTGGAAGACCCCTGGGCAGAAGCCGAAGACGATATGTGGCGTTGGACCGTATCCCCTGAAAACGCTGAAGATCAACCTCAGTACATTGAGTTGGAGTTCAAAGCTGGAGATATTGTTGCGATTGACGGAGTTGCCCATACGCCGGCAGAAACCATGGCAAAGCTAAATCAGATTGGTGGGAAACATGGTGTTGGTCGTGACGATATAGTTGAAAACCGATACGTTGGCATGAAATCGCGCGGTTGTTACGAGACTCCCGCGGGCACCATAATGTTGCGTGCTCACCGAGCGATGGAGTCTTTAACGCTGGATCGAGAAGTTGCTCACTTAAAAGATGACCTAATGCCGCGTTACGCCAAGTTGATATACAACGGTTATTGGTGGAGCCCTGAGCGCGAAGCTCTCCAGACGCTCATCGACCAGACTCAAGAACGAGTTAACGGCACGGTTAGGCTAAAACTCTATAAAGGCAACGTGAGTGTGTCGGGTCGTAAATCTGAGCATGATTCACTGTTTGACGAGCGCATCGCCACGTTTGAAGACGATGATGGTGCCTACAATCAAGCCGACGCCGAAGGGTTTATCAAACTGAATGCTTTACGTTTACGACTCGGTGCCAGTCGTAAATAATTAGGATGTCTGCAGCGATCGATCCATTGCTTGAGGTCGCCATTATCCTGCCGGTTCTGAACGAAGCATCGCAATTAGTGCGTTTAGCTCGCCGGATAGAGCAATGGCAAGCCAAGCAAGTAGTGCTGGTGGACGGCGGGAGTCAAGACACTACATTTGAAACTCTGCAGCAGATGTTTGCCGACAGCTCTAACGTTAGTGTGCTTCAGACCCCAGCCGGCAGAGCGGAGCAAATGCAGGCAGGCGCGGAACACGTTCAAAACGCTGATGCCCGTTGGCTACTTTTCGTGCACGCCGATACTCAGTTGCCAGCACACTACGCAGATGCATTACTAAGCGCTGAACAGACAAACCGAACATGGGGGCGCTTTGATGTGAGGTTCGAAGCGACCAATTCTGGATTGGATCGGGCCATGTCGGTCATCGCGTATTTTATAAATCTGCGCTCGCGGCTCACGCGCGTCGCGACTGGTGATCAAGCTATTTTTGTTAGAGCAGATGTCTTCAGTCAAGTCGGTGGCTACGCAAACATGCCCTTAATGGAAGATATTGACTTGTGTAAGCGCTTGCGAAAGCTCTCTAAACCGTTGTCGAGTCCACTGCTAGTTACGACCAGTCCTAGACGTTGGCAAAGCAAAGGAGTGGTGCGAACGGTCGTCTTAATGTGGGCATTGCGTTTCGCATACTTCATCGGTGTGCCGAGTGAGTCTTTGGCGAAGTTCTATCGAAGCGTGCGCTAATGTCTGAGCAAACGCCACTCTACGTTTTCGCGAAAGCGCCCATCGCAGGTCAGGTGAAAACCCGTCTGCAAACCCATTGCAGCCAACAACAGGCAGCGGATATTGCCGAGATTTTACTAACAGAGACACTCGAACAGTGCACACGACATTGGCCGGGAAGGGTTGTGCTGAGCGTGGGTAATGCTCCACAACATAAGTCGGTTCAGGCGTTGGCAACGCAGTTTGACGTGGAGATAGTCAGCCAGCCTGAAGGCGATTTAGGTGAACGTATGCGCGCGGTGTTTGAGTTGGCCGATGCGCCAGCGGCGATTATCGGCGCGGATGCTAGCCTTGTAAGTGCGACAGTGTTGCGCGCCGCTTATGTGCAGATGCAACAAAACAATAACGTAATCGGACCCAGTGAGGACGGTGGGTATTACCTTATCGGTTTAAACCCAAGTGCGCAGGCTATGAATTTATTTGACGGGATAGACTGGGGCACCGCATCGGTATTCCAGCAGACTAAAGATCAAGCGCAGCGCCACTCAATAGCACTGACGTTGCTGTCGACTCTGCGAGATATTGATGAGTGGCCAGACGTGCTATTCGCAAGCCAGAGCATGCCACGCCTTGCCGATTATCTGCGAAGCCGCGCGCTGGTATAGCGCGCGCGACGAGCTTTACTATTCGGCTGACTGCGGAACGAACTTTAGCGCCACACCATTATTGCAGTAGCGCAGTCCAGTCGGCGCAGGCCCATCTTTGAAAACATGACCTTGATGTCCGCCACAACGCGCGCAGTGATATTCGGTGCGCGGGAGAATCAACTTATAGTCTTTCTTAGTGTTGACTCGGCCTTCGATGGTATCGAAAAAACTAGGCCAACCCGTGCCACTGTCGAACTTCTGGTCGTGATTAAAAAGCGCTAAGCCGCAACCGGCGCAGACATATTGGCCGGCTCGTTTTTCGTCGTTCAATTCACTCGTAAACGGCCGCTCGGTACCTTCCTTGCGCAAGACATAAAAGGCTTCTTCGCTTAAGCGCTCGCGCCATTCTGCCGAGCCTAGCTCTAGCGGTTCGACGGAAATAGGGTTAGCGTCTAGCGTTTCCATAAAGTTTACCTCAGTGGCTCTAGCAAAATCGGTCTGCTGGTTCGAAGCCGAAGTGCCTTCGGCTCTGTTATCATTCGAAGTAGATTTGGGCGCGGCTGAGTCCTGCGCATTGCTTAGCAAGGCTAAGCTGCTCGCGACTCCGCTGAAACCTAAGAGAATGGCTGTACGTCTGTTCATAATATAATCTTATCAAGAGCTGTGTGATTATTAAGACCGTTGATCCGTATAATTTCTTACCAACAACTTAACTTGTGGGCAAACTAGCCACATAGACAGCAAGTATGAGTTCAACTTTTGTAATGAGTCACTCGACCAAAATAGTATGCCTGCTAAACGACCTTTAACTCAGTTTCTCGGCCCGCGATATTGGCCAACGTGGATTGGCCTCGGTATTTTGAGAGTGATCTGTTTCCTGCCTTTGCCCGTGATCGCCGTTTTAGGGCAGGGATTGGGAGAGCTTTTTTATTGGATCAGTCCATCCCGACGGCGCATAGCGTTTAAGAATATTTCGGTGTGTTTTCCGGAGAAGAGTGAGCGCGAACGTCGTTGGATAACGCGTCGCAATTTTCATTACACCGGACAGGCTATTTTTTCGACCCCTAAGAATTGGTGGATGTCGAAACGCAGCTTTAATAAGGCTGTTGAGCTGATTGGGCGTGAGCACTATGACAAAGCCTTGGCAGATGGGCGAAATATTATTTTCCTTTCACCCCATTTTGTCAGTATCGAAATCGCCGGTCTGCGTTTAGTGCAAGAGCGCACCGTTTACTCCATGTATCAATACGCCAAAAATGCTTTGGTTGACGAAATCGTGATTCGTGGTCGAACCCGGTTTGGTGGTGACGTAATCGAGCGTAAAGCACCGCTTAGAACCTTGATTCGAGCCATCAAAAGCGGCGACCCCTTTTTGTATTTGCCAGACCAAGATGCCGGTCGCAAAGGTATATTTGTGCCGTTCTTTCATGAGTTAGCCTCCACTGTTCCGATGTTGGCGAAATTTGCGGAAGTCGGTGATGCCGTGGTCATCCCAGTTGGTACTCGAACTAAACCTTGGGGCAGGGGGTATGCGGTGACTATTTTGCCGCCCTTGGAGAATTTTCCTAGTGGCGATGACGTCGCTGACACAACGCGAATGAACCAAGCGGTGGAGGAATTGATTCGCCCTCATCCTGAGCAATATTTTTGGGTGCACAAGCGATTTAAGACTAGACCGCCCGAAGAAGCCGAACTTGGAACAAAATTTTACGAATAGGCATTTATTTTTGCTGAGGCTTCGGGTACGGTAGACTCGCTCAAACGCTGAGCATTCCAAAAATTGACACTAGAAAATCCCAAACCTTGCTGAATGGAGAAACCTCGATGAGTAAACGTGAAGAATTGATCGCAAAGTATGCAGACGATCTACAAAAGAAATGCGGTGTAAAACCAGATATGAAACTTCTGACTGCGGTAACAATTGGATGCGGTCCTTCTATCTATAACGCCGATGCAGCGACAGTTTCAGCGGGAGATCCAAAAGAGTTGGATCGTGTTAAGAAAAACTTCTTGATGAAAAAACTTGGCCTCAAAGATACGCCAAAATTGGATGAAGGTATTCAAGCAGTAATTGACCAGTACGGTCGATCTAACCGCAAAAAGTACCGTGCAGTTTTCTATTACTTGTTGGTTAAGCAATTCCGTAAGGGATCTGTCTACAAGTAAGCGTTTTTGATGTTCAGCTGCTAAAGTCGGTTGAGCAACATAGAACACAAAAAAGGCCGCTTTTATAGCGGCCTTTTTTTTCGTCAGTCTTATATCGACTCAGTTAGTCGCGCCAAAATGTAGTGGTGAACAACACCAAAAGGGTGAACAGCTCTAATCGACCTAAGAGCATTGTGAACGACAATATCCACTTGGCAGCGTCGTTAATTGAGGCGTAGTTATTCGCTACTTCGCCAAGCCCAGGTCCTAGATTGTTTAAGCAGGCTGCAGCAGCTGAAAAAGCCGTAACCCAGTCAAGACCCACCAGGCATAGCGCAAAACCGCTCAGCGCAAAGCTCAGCATGTACATATAAAAGAAAGCCGCGACCGTGTTGACGATTCTTTCGCTAATGACTTGCTGGCCCAACTTGATCGACAAAACCGCATTCGGGTGAACGAGGCTAACAATTTCTTTTCGACCCTGTTTGTACATCAGTTGCAAGCGCATAACCTTTAATCCGCCTGCGGTTGAGCCTGCGCAGCCGCCCATAAAACTCGCGAGAATGAGCAGTACAGGAAGTGCGCCTGGCCACCATGCAAACCCGGTCGAGGTGAACCCTGTGGTAGTGACGATGGATACTAAGTGAACGAGGCCATGACGAACTGCGGTAAAGGGTTCAGGGTAAATATTCGCGCTGACTAAGCCGATCAATAGCACAACGGCGAGTAGGCTTAGTACTGATAAGAAAAAGCGATATTCGCTGTCCT